>JBAWDI010000145.1:0-2742 GCA_049590695.1 Bryobacteraceae bacterium | reverse complement strand
GCCCAGCCGCCTGAAGGACGCACGCGCGACTGTCGCCGCCGACCTGGCGAAGCTGCGCGCGACCACGCCGCCGGCGCGCGCCAGTTGGTATCAAGTGCTCAAGAACGGCGCGAAGGCCGCCGGAGATGCGGAGGGCGTCAAGGCCGCGGAAGACGAGATCCTGAAGCGCTTTCCGAACGACACCGCTTCGCTCGGTATTCTGAGCTCCCGCTTCCACAAGTCGCACCCCGGCTACAAGTCCGATTCCTCCGCAGAAGAGCACGAATACTTCGCCGCCAATTTGGCGTTTGCCGAAGAGATGCTGAAGAGGTGGCCCGACGACGTCGGCCAGATGGAGGACCAGTTCTTCGCGATTCTGGCGCTGGACGACGCTCCCCCGGCCCGGCTCCGCCAGATCGTTGAAGCATTCCTCGAACATGTCTGGAATACCCGCGATGCGGTTAGTGACCCACCCTTCGAATACCTTGCCGCCGAAACCTACGTGAAGCGCGGGATCGGCCTGGAACGCGTTCCCGAATTCGTGCAAAAGGGTCTCGGCAGCGTCGAATGGCGCTTAGCGGAAGATGCCAAGAACCTCAGCGCCGACTCCAAGGAGTTGGACAGGGACCGCAGATTCATCGAGCTTTACCGGGTGGAGGGCCTGCGCATCCTGGTGGACCTCTACACTAAAACGGGCGAGCCGGGGAAGGCTGCAGCGGCCCTCGAAGAGGTGCGCGCGCATGCGCCCAAGGATGGGTTCGACAGCGCGTTCTACCGCCAGGCCGCGCGCGTGGCCGAATTGAACGGGCACAAGCTGGACGCCCTGGCATATCTTGAAGCCGCCGTGGATCGCTGGAAGGGCCAAGCCAAAGACAAGGCCGAAGTGAGCGCCGATATCGAGCGCCTATGGAAGGAACTCGGCGGAACACCGGAGACCCGCCAATTGTGGGCGGCGCGCAAGCCGGCGGTGGTGGAAGTCAGTGTCGAGACCGAGTGGGGGAAACCCGAGGGGACGCTGACCGACTTTGCGCTGGAAGACACGGCTGGAAAAATGTGGCGGCTGAGATCGCTCGAGGGCAAGACGGTGGCGATCAATGTTTGGGCGACTTCATGCTACTTCTGTGTGGCGGAGCATCCCGCGTTCCAGAAGCTGTACGACAAGCTGAAAGACCGGCCGGACGTGGTGCTGCTCACGTTCAACGTGGATGAGTCGGTGGCGGAAATCGAGCCCTACATGAAGAAGAACGGCTACACCTTCCCGGTGATTCCCGCGCAGTCGCTGGTGAACACGGTGCTGCCGGAGGTGGGCATTCCGCGCAACTGGATCTTCGACACCAAGGGCGTATTCCGTTGGGAGCAAGTTGGGTACAACAGCTCCGATGCGGACTGGGAAAAGAAGTTCCTGGAAGTTCTCGAGAAGGCGAAGAAATAGGGAGGTCCGCCATGAAACGTTTTGTTCTGCCGATGCTGCTGGCCGCCGCGCTGCCGGCCGCCGACTCCCGTATAACGACGGCGATGAACGCCTTCACCACCGCCTCCTACAAACAACTTATGGGAGGCGACGGGAACCTGATTCTCTCTCCCTTCAACATTTCGACGGCGCTCTCCATGGCCCTTGCGGGCGCCCGCGGCCAGACGGCCGAGGAAATCCAAGCCGTTCTGCACGTCCATTACGACTCCACCTACGATTCCGCCCTCGGAGCACTGCTCGCCGACCTCACCAAGGCCGGCAACACGGGAGGCAACGAACTGCACACCGCGAACGGACTCTGGGTGCAAAAAGGATTGGCCATCCAGCCGGGCTTCGAGAACACGCTCACCAACAACTACCAGGCTCCGCCCACGCCCCTCGATTTCATCGCGAATCCCGAGGCCGCGCGATCGCAGATCAACCGCTGGACCGAAGAGCACACCAAAGAGAAGATCAAGAATCTGCTCCCGGCCGGCTCGCTCGATGCCCAAACCCGCCTGGTCCTCACCAGCGCTATCTACTTCTATGGCAAGTGGCAGGACCCGTTTGTCACTTCGCACACGCAGCCCGCGCCTTTCACTCTGCCGGCCGGCGCCACCACCCAGGCCAACTTCATGAACCAGACCTCGGACTTCGGCTACACGGAAACGCCGTCCGCCCAGATTCTGGAAATGCGCTACGCCGGCACCGGAATGGCCTTCGACATCCTGCTGCCGACCACCCTCTCCGGGCTTCCCGACCTCGAGAAATCGCTGACACCTGAAAACCTGACCGGCTGGCTCGGCCACCTCACCATTCGGAACGTGCAGGTGAGCCTGCCGAAGTTCCGCGCCGAATCGCAGTTCTCTCTCCGCAAGGCGCTCTCGACCATGGGCATGCCCACGAGCTTCACCGTCAAGGCCGACTTCTCAGGCATCGACCCGAAACGCAGCCTGGCGATCTCCGAGGTGGTGCACAAGGCTTTCGTCGATGTTGCGGAGCAGGGGACCGAAGCCGCCGCCGCCACCGGAATCACCATGCACGCCACCGCCATGCGCATGTCGGAACGGGCCGTTGTCTTCCGCGCCGATCACCCGTTCCTTTTCCTGATCCGCGACACGCGCACCGGAGTGGTGCTCTTCATCGGCCGCCTAACGGACCCGCGGTAGAGGAATGCGGGCCGGGACCCAAGGATGGCGGCTTGGTTTATACTGAATCGGATCTGGAAATCCAGAAAGGGAATTCGGGTGAACGTGTCAAGAGTCGGAATCCGTTCCGGCGTTACGATCGCGGCGCTGCTCGCGCTGGCGGCC
>JBAWDI010000144.1:0-4584 GCA_049590695.1 Bryobacteraceae bacterium | reverse complement strand
CCTGAACGGTCAGAAGGCCGATCGTCCCGCCGCCCACCACCACCGCCGTATTCCCCGGATGCACTGGCGTAAGGCGCGCGGCATGCACCGCCACGGATACGGCTTCGGGAGCCGCCAGAACAATTGGAAGAGAACCAGCAAAAGGGAAATTTCTAATGAGTAACGGCAGGGGACATTTTGAACGAGGCTTGACAAAACATATAACTCGCAGGACCCAGGATGGCGGTTTGGTTTATACTGAATGGGACCTGGAAGTCCAGAATGGAAATTCCGGCTTATGGCGTCCGACCTGAACAGCCGGTGGCTTGGCGCCGAAGGCGGCCGTGCCAAACAACCTCGAAATAGCAGCAAGGTGCGGCTGAGTTAGAAACACGCTCAGCGCGTCATGGCGATGCAATCACATCCCATGGAACATCCTCTTCTGAGGTGATGAAAATGAAACAACGAACGGTACTTTTCGGTTTGGCGATCTTCGCGCTGGCGATTGCGACAGCGTACTCACAAAACAAGACTCGACCGGCCACGACGGCTGTCCCTCATCTGGAGAAGCGGGGGCCGACCACGCAGATGATCGTGGACGGCAAACCTTTTCTCATGCTGGTGGGAGAACTCGCTAATACGAAGTCATCCAATTTGGAGGAGATGAAGACGAGAATCTGGCCGATGTTGGCGGACAAGATTCACGCCAACACCATTATAACGGGCATGTCCTGGTCGTGGGTCGAGCCCGAGGAGGGCAAGTACGACTTCAGCATCGCGGACGCGGCGATTGAAAACGCAAAGCAGCATAACATGCGCATCTGCTGGATGTGGTTCGCGAGCTGGAAGAACGGGCTTTCCAGCTTCGCTCCCACGTGGGTGAAGGCGGATCAGGAGCGATTCCCACGCGCCCAGATCCTGGACGGCAAGACCGTGGAAGTGCTATCGACCCTCAGCGAAAACAACCGGAATGCCGATGCCAAGGCTTTCGCGGCGCTGATGCGGCACTGTCGCGAGGTGGACACGACCCATCGCGTCATCATGGTCCAGGTGGAAAACGAAGTGGGCTTGGGAGGCGACTCGCGCGACCGGTCTCCGCTCGCGAATGCAGCCTTCGCCAAGCCGGTGCCCGCACAACTGATGGACTATATCCAGAAGAACAAAGAGAACTTGCAGCCCGAATTCCGCAAGGTCTGGGAAGCGGCGGGATCCAAGACTTCCGGCACGTGGGAAGAGGTTTTCGGCAAGGGCCCCAAGACCGACGAAATCTTCATGGGGTGGAACTACGCGCGGTACCTCGACTACGTCGCTCAGGCCGGTAAGAAGGAGTTGCCGGTGCCGATGTACACCAACGTGTGGCTGGTGCAGGTCGGCGACAAAGCGCCTGGCGACTATCCGAGCGGCGGACCGGTGGAGGCTGTGCACGACATGTGGCGTGCGGGTGCTCCGAACATCGACGCCCTGGCCCCGGACATTCATGGGATCAGCTTCCCCGAGACCGCGGCCCGTTACACGCGTTTAGGGAATCCGTTGTTCATGCCGGAAGAGCGTGCCGACCCGGCCGGCATCGCCGACCTGTTTTACGCCTACGGGCACTTCCGCGCTCTGGGCCACAGCGTCATAGGCATCGATTCGGTACAACGGCTGCAAGGTCGCGGTTTTATGGGCGCCGCTCAGGGCGAAGTCCCGCCACCGCCCGCCGATCTTGAGACTCTGCCGCTGGCGGTGGCTTACAAGACCTTGGGCGAGCTTGCACCCTACATCCTGGAGCACCAGGCCAACGGAACCATCGACGGGGCGCTGTTGACCAAGCAGAACCCGGATGTCGAGATCAAGCTCGGGGATTACACGCTGAACGTCGGGCTCACGCGAAGCCCCCGTGCGCCCGACGTTGTACCCGACATCATCGGCTACGGCATCTTCATGGCGGAAGGTCCCAATGACTACTTGATGGCTGGAAACAACATTCAGGTGACATTCACGCCCAATACGCCTGGACCTCCAATCGCCGGACTCGCCTGGCAGGAATCGGGCCAGTTCGAGAACGGCAAATGGGTTCGCACTCGCATCCTGGGCGGTGACGATTCGGTGCTCCGATACGACTTCCCGCATATCGTCGCCACGGGTCAATCGGGCAGCGGGGTGCGCCTCTCGACCGGCGAGCAAGGCATTCAGAAAGTCAAGCTGTACCGTTACAAATAGCCTCCGCGGTGGTTTGGCGCGCGCGATAGCCGCCTGGAAGCCCCAGCCAAAACCAGGCTCCTTGCCGGGGCGCATGTAGAGGTCCTCGGTGCCGGGCGTGAGGCGGCTATCTTTCTCAAGGGACGGTGAGGTTGGCCTCTCTCATCCCGGTGAGCCGCCGCCATCCCATTTGCCGGTCGACAATTCAAAGGGCTACAGCGTCATTTGATATTGTGAGAGCAATTGCGGTAGCGGTTCTGATGATCGGCATGCAGCTTCTTGCGCTCTTCGGGGCACTGCACTACGCGAAGCCGCCACGCCGCCGACGTTCTACAAGGCGCACACCACTACCCAAGTCGTAGTGGCATCTTAGAATTTAGTGGTGCGGATGAGAGGACTTGAACCTCCACACCCTTGCGGGTACATGGACCTGAACCATGCGCGTCTGCCAATTCCGCCACATCCGCACAATCCGGGGGCGACTCCATTTTTTCAAACCGCGAAGCTGGAGTCAAATTGCGGAAAACCTATACTACGTCCACGCCCATGCTGCGCGCGGTGCCGGCCACCGAACGCATGGCCGCTTCCAGATCGAAACAGTTCAGATCCGGCATCTTGATCTTGGCGATCTCTTTCACTTGCTCTTGCGTGATCTTCCCCACCTTGGTCTTATGCGGCTCGGCCGACCCCTTCGCGATGCTTACCGCGCGCTTGATCAGCACCGGCACCGGCGGCGTCTTGGTGATGAAGGTGAAGGAGCGGTCGGAATAGATGGTGATCACCACGGGGATGATCAGCCCTTCCTGGTCCTTGGCCGACGTCTTGGCGTTGAACGCCTTGCAGAAATCCATGATGTTGACGCCCTGCGGGCCCAGAGCCGTGCCCACGGGAGGCGCCGGCGTGGCCTTCCCGGCTGGAATTTGCAGCTTCACCTGAGCGGTAATCTTCTTTGCCATACGCGATTTCCTCTCGCGCGCCGGGGCGCGCTAAACTTTTTCGACTTGCAGAAATTCCAGTTCCACCGGCGTGGCGCGGCCGAAAATCGTCACCATTACGCGCAGCGTGCCGCGCTCGGGGTTGACCTCGTCCACCTTGCCCGAGAAGTTGGCGAACGGGCCTTCGGTGATGCGCACCGAATCGTTCTTCTCGAACGTCGTCTTGGGACGCGGCCGCTCCGCAGCCGTCGCCTGGCGATACAAAATCTGGTTCACTTCGTCCGCGCTCAGCGGCACCGGCGCGTTCCCGCCGCCCACGAAGCCGGTCACCCGCGGCGTGTTCTTCACCGCGTGCCACAGCTCGTCGTTCATTTCCATTTCCACCAGCACGTATCCCGGATAGACCAGGCGCTTGCTGGTGACTTTCTTGCCGCCGCGCATCTCCACCACTTCTTCGGTGGGAATCAGAATCTGTCCGATCTTGTCGGCAAACCCGAAGGCTTCCGAGCGCGTTCGCAGCGATTCCTGCACTTTGTGTTCGAACCCCGAATAGGTGTGGATGATGAACCACTTCCTGGGAGACGACTCGTCGTACGCCGCCGGAGCGGGCGGAGGGACGGCCGGGGGCTCGACGGCTTCGGGCACAGGCTCCTCGGCGGCCTGTGGTTCGACGGTTTCCGGTGCCGGCTCCTCGACGGGGAACAATTCGGACGGCGCTTCCGCTTCGTCCGGCGCGGTTTCGGCTTCCGGCTGCTCGTCGAGCGGAACGTTCTCTTCGGCTTCCATATGCGTCTACTTCTCAAAAAAGTGAATGATCCCGTTGACGCCCCTCGTCAGGATCGAGTCCACTACCTCGAAATATCCCGCGAAGAGAAACACGGAAATAATCACCACCACGGTGGTGCCCTGCACCTGCTTGCGGTTGGGCCAGCTCACGCGCCGCATCTCGAGTTTCAGCTCGTTGACGTAGTCCTTCGTGCGCTCAAACCAGTTCCTGGCATCATCATCCATAAATCTCTTACTCCCAACTGTATGCGGGGTGGTTGGCAGGGGCGGAGGGATTCGAACCCCCACTCGCGGTTTTGGAGACCGCTGGTCTGCCGTTAAACCTACGCCCCTGGGTCGCACCCCCCGGCTACGGGGGGCCAACCATTATTCTACTTGATTTCCTTATGGAGCTGGTGCTTCCGGCAGTGCGGGCAGAATTTCTTCAGCTCCAGACGCTCCGTCGTGGTCTTCTTATTCTTGGTCGAAGAGTAGTTCCGGTTCTTGCACTCCGTGCACTGGAACGTGATGATCTCGCGAGCCATTCCGTTTTGCTCCTAATGTTTAGCGCGGGCCGGGCATGCCCGGCCCCTACTTTATTACTTCCGTAACCGTGCCGGCGCCCACCGTGCGGCCGCCTTCGCGGATCGCAAAGCGCAGCCCCTTGTCCATGGCCACCGGCGTGATCAACTCCACCTTCAGGTCCACCGTGTCGCCCGGCATC
>JBAWDI010000143.1:0-1705 GCA_049590695.1 Bryobacteraceae bacterium | reverse complement strand
GCACTACGTGATCCTGGAGCCCGGCGCGATGCCCCTGAACCGCACGGCCAAGGTGGACGTGGTTCGCCTCCAGGAACTCGCGAAGGAAGAGGTCGCCCGGCTCCGCGAGCGCGGCCGATGGGACGCCGGCGGATGACGAATCTGTCCCAAGGCGCTGCCTTTCGCGCCGCGCTGCAAACCAGCCCGCAGCGTGGCCTCCATAAGCTCCAGGATTCGAAGCGCGGCGTTGCGGTCCGTTTTCACCCAGAGGCGGAGGTCCTCGAAAAACTCGCGCTGAAAGACGGCGTCGCGCTCAGCGCGTTTCAAGCCCGATCTCCCGCGGTTCCGCCCGTTGCTGAGCCGTCAGGAGCCGCCGCGCATTGCCTCGTGTAGGTTGTTTCGAAAGCCATTCGGTGCCTCAGTGTTGTCGTACAGGAATCCTGTACAGCTTATAAGGAATCGCCGACAGACACCTGGAGCTTCCACAGATCGGCCCTCTACTGGTTGGCCGCTTGGCTATTGGCCGGGCCTAGGGTGAAGCCGGTAACGAGGCCTGAGCCGTTATAGAACCCGTTGGCGTCACTGGCGAACAGGGCGCAACTTGTGATAGCCGACCCGGCTATGTCCCGATCGAAGAAACCGAATGGCGTTGTTCGTGGAGCCACTGGCTGCCCGGAGATGCCGATGTCCAAGAGGAGGTTCTTTCCGCTTTTCGGATCGAACGGGAATGGTGTGGTCCCGGTGATCGTGAAGCTGCCGGAAACATCGCCCCCAAGAACGCCAGACCAAAAGACGACCGCATCGCGACCCAAGTTCTGGTTTCGATCATGACCCAGGCTGCCTACCCGGGCATCTGTGCTTGCCAGACGGAAGGTGTAAGTTGCCGGCGTGATTGTGCCGGGCCGGCCGAGCCTGGCGTAGAAGGTGATGGCCGCGATCACGATGGGTTGCGTTCCGAACCCGGCGGCATCGTACACTTGTTGAAAGCCCGCGAGCGGAGGGCGTGCCTCCGTGAGCAACCAGGGGCAGCCGAATGGCGCACAATTCTGCTGAGACGGTTCGCCAAGAACGAGTACCGGGGCGTTGCCCGAGCGGGCAATCTCGGGACCATTCAGCGCCGCGGAAGCGGGAGAGGCGCTCTCCTGGAGCTTCCGCAGATCGGCTGCCTTTTGGTTGGCCGCCGAGGTATTGGATGGCTCCACGTGGAGAATGGCGTCAAAATCCGCGATGGCTTCAGCGTACTCCTGGCGTCTCTCGAAGAGATGGGCGCGGTTGAACAGAGCAGTGGGGTACGCGGGATTGAGATCGAGGGCTTTGTTCAGGTCGGCAAGCGCCTCGTCCAACTGTCCTGTCTCGAGATAAGCCCAGCCGCGGTTGTTGTAAGCAGCGGCGAAGCCGGGAAGCAGTTCGATGGCGCGCGTATAATCGGGGATCGCCTGGGCGTGTCTTCCGGAGTTGGAATACGCCAGGCCGCGGCCGTCATAGCTGGAGGCGCGCTTGGGGTCGACCTGGATGGCGCGATCAAATCCGGCGATGGCCTCATCGTAGAGCTTTGCGTGGTACAGATTGTCGGCTCGGGTGGCGATCGCCAGGAGCCAGTCGGGGCGCAGCTCCAGGGCGCGGTCGAGGGATTGGACGGCGGCCGCATAATCCCTGCTGTCGTGCTGGCGAACGGCGTCGCGGTAGAAATCTTCGGCAGTCGCGGACGGCGGAGCCGGCGCAGGGC
>JBAWDI010000142.1:0-2139 GCA_049590695.1 Bryobacteraceae bacterium | reverse complement strand
TGGTATGACGATGGGCGAACTCGCGCGCCTCTTCAACGGGGAGAACAAAATCGGCGCGGCGCTCACCGTGGTTCAGATGGAGGATTGGTATCGCGGCGACTGGTTCGACGACACGGGCCTGCCGTGGGTCGACCCCTCGCCCAATATGCGCAGCCTGAACGCCGCCACGCTGTACCCCGGCTTGTGCCTTCTGGAAGCTTCCAAAGGATACTCGGTGGGGCGGGGAACGGATTCTCCCTTCGAGCAGATCGGGGCCGATTTCATTGGCGGACGCGAGCTGGCGGCGTATCTGAATCGACGCGGAATTCCCGGCGTGCGCGTGTATCCGACGCGCGTGGGCGCGGTGGAGGGTGTGCGCTTCGTCATCGTCAATCGCGAGCTGCTGGATTCGACGCGCCTGGGCCTGGAAGTGGCGGCGGCGATAGCGAAGCTGTATCCGGGGAAGATCGATTTTTCGCTGGACAAGCTGCTGATTGGCAGCGCCGAGGCCGTCCGCCAACTCCAGGCAGGCGACGACCCCCGCAGTATCCAGCAGGGCTTTCAGAACGCCGTGGCGGCGTTCGTCGGGATGCGCCACCCCTACCTGCTATACCGCTGAGATCATCCTCCCGGAGAATCGTGCTGGCCGGTGCCGGCCAGGTCCTCGACTTTGGTGCCGATACGGTCGATGCGCTGCGGGATGGTGCCCCGCGCATCCATCTGATCTTCCGTGGCCCCGATGCCGGAATTCTTCCGTTCGTGGCTCTTCGGTGCTTCGACGGCCTGCGGTTCTTCTGGCATGGCTGCCTCCCAAGGGCTAGCCGATTATGGGAGCAGACGGCGGCCGAAGTCAATGGGCAGCCCAATGGTCCCAGACGTATAATGTATGCCCAGGGAGACTAACCGGAATGCTAGCCTCGGCGGCCATCCGTGACATTCCTCTGGTCCTGTTGTTGCCCGTAATCGGATTCACCCAGCAGGCGCCAGCCAAGCCCTTGGCGATCCCTCCTTCGCAGAAGACGCTCTTTGTCAACTGCCAGGCGAATGAGAAGCCGAAGAAGGTTTTGAGTCCGGTTTCGCTTTCAGAAGACGGGACGTGGCGCGCCTACGTTGAGGTCGATGTGCGGAGCGATCTGGGATGCGCGCACACAACCCGGCTGTGGGTCGCCCGAGCCAACGCACCGTACCGGCTGGTCTATCTTATGTCGCCCGAGCGCACCGCTGTGGAGAATGGGATGGAGATCTTGGGCTGGGCCAGGAATTCCAGAATGATCTTGGTGCGGACAGAGGAATGGCAGTTTGCGTCCGATGCGCTGGACACGCCACGGGTGCTCGCCATCAATGCCGAAACCGGAATGGTATACGCGCCCCGGTTGGAAGCCATGTTCCAGACGCGTCAGGATAAGAACTGCTCATTCCGTGTCGTGGATGCGGGATTCAGCGCCGACAGGAATGTCAACATCCTGGTTCGAGCGCAGTTCTTCGATTTTGAAGATGGGACCGGATTAGAACTGCCTCCGGCCATGCGTTGTGGGAACGCCGAAGAAACCTGGAGCTTCAATTTCGCTACTGGGGAAATAAAGCAGGTGGCGAATAGCCAGCCGTTGCTGATCTTCAAGAAGTCTCTGCCCAATCGGCGCGACCAGTGAACTCGGGCGGGCGTGGACACTACACTCGCTTGGCCACCACCAGCGTGATGTCGTCCGCCTGCGGAGCGCCGGCGGCGAATTCGGCGAGCGCGTCGGTGACCGCGGCCACAATGGCGGCGGCGGGTTCGTGGCGATGCCGCTTCAGCACCTCGATAAAGCGCTCTTCGCCGAACTCTTCGAAGTTGGCGTTCGCGGCCTCGGTCACGCCGTCGCTGTAGAGCACCAGCAGGTCGCCCGGACCGAGACGTTCCTTCTGCTCCGAGTAGGGCGCAAACGGCAGGATGCCCAGCACGGGGCCGCCGCCTTCCAGTAGTTGCGATTCACCGGAAGCGCGCACCACAATCGGCGGATTGTGCCCGGCGTTGGCGAAGGCCAGCTCGCCCGTAGCCGCGTCCATCACCGTGAAGAAAAAAGTGATGAACCGGTTGGAGGGGCACTTGGCGCAGGTGGCCTTGTTCAGCCGCGTCATGAACGACGCCAGATCGCCCGGATCTTCGGCCAGCACCTGCAC
>JBAWDI010000141.1:0-2929 GCA_049590695.1 Bryobacteraceae bacterium | reverse complement strand
CGGAGACCAGCGCCAGTTTGCCGCCGAGGGCATTCGCCGCCTCACGGAGATCGACAACGGCGCCGTGCGCGTGCCGGCCGAGGCCGGCGAGGGGCGCGTGGTGCTGTTCTTCATCTCGAGCCGCACGCGCCAGACGGTGAAACGCCCGGCCTTCGGCGCCGAGGGCTTTGTGCTCGATCACTACGACCGCGCGGCCATCGACAACCATCTGAAATTCGTCGGCGAACCGATGTTGAAGGCCGTGGGAAAGAATCCGCCGTATGCCATCTTCAGCGACAGCCTGGAAGTCTACGGCGCCGATTGGACCGGCGATTTCCTGCAGGAGTTTCAGAAGCGCCGCGGATACGATCTGACGCCCTATCTGCCCGCGCTGGCCGGCGACATCGGCGACCAGACCAGCGCCATCCGCCACGATTGGGGCCAGACCCTCACCGAACTCGCCAACGAACACTACCTCACGCCATTGACCGAATGGGCCAGGCAGCACGGCACCCGCTTCCGTTCGCAGAGTTACGGGACACCGCCGGTGACGCTCTCGAGCAGTGCGCTGGTGGATCTGCCGGAAGGCGAAGGGTCGCAATGGCGGCACTTCACCGCGACGCGCTGGGCGGCCTCGGCGAGCCACCTCTACGGCCGTCCGGTGACTTCTTCGGAGACCTGGACCTGGCTGCATTCGCCGGTGTTTCGCGCCACGCCTCTGGATATGAAGGCCGAGGCCGACCTGCATTTTCTGCAAGGCGTCAACCAGCTCGTGGGGCACGGCTTTCCGTATTCGCCGCCGCAAGCGGGCGAGCCGGGATGGCATTTCTACGCGGCGGCGGTGTTCAACGATCACAATCCGTGGTGGCTGGTGATGCCGGACATCACGGCCTACCTGCAGCGCGTGAGTTTCATGCTGCGGCAGGGCCAGCCGGCCAACGATGTGGCGCTGTATCTGCCCGACGACGATGCCTACGCGGGCTTTGCGCTGGGTCGAGACTCCGTCAACCAGGCCATGGATGGGCTGCTCGGGCAAAACGTGATTCCGCAGATCCTGGACGCGGGGTACAACTTCGATTACATCGACGATGGCGCGATTGCGCACGCCGGAGTGCCCTACCGCATCCTGATTCTGCCGGGTGTGGAGCGGATTCCGCTGGCCACATTGCAGAAGCTCGACGAGTTTGTCCGCAAGGGCGGAACGCTGGTGGCCACGCGCCGTACGCCCTCGCTGGCGCCGGGGCTGACCGATGCGGAAAGCCAGACGGCGCAAATTCGCGCATGGTCGCGCGCGATGTTCGAAGCGCCCGGCGCGCGCGGGCACGTGGTAACCGACGAAACCAAACTGGGCGAGCAGCTTCATGCGGCACTGGCCGCCGACGTCGCCATGGCGCCCGAGATCGGCTTCGTTCACCGCAAGCTCGCGTACGGCGACATCTACTTCCTGGCCAACACCAGCAACCACCCGGTCCACAGCCAGGCCACGTTCCGCGTGACGGGACTCGAATCGGCCTGGTTTGACACGTTCACGGGCAAGGTGACCGGAGCGGGCGGGAATCGTCTCGACCTGGATCTGGCGCCCTATGAATCCCGCATCGTGGTGTTCTCGAAAGAACACGTCGCACCCCGTCCCGCGCCCGCTGGCCCCGCGCCCGCGCCGGTGGACCTCAGCTCGGGGTGGAAGGTCACGTTCGCGGGTTCGACGGAGCCAGTCGCAATGACCGCACTGCGCTCCTGGACCGAGGACGCGGCGAGGAAGTATTACTCCGGCCGCGCCACCTACGAAAAGACCGTGACCATCGACCAGGCGATGGCCGCGTCCAAGCACCCGCTCTACCTGAACTTCGGCGAAGGGACGCCGGTGACCGCGGAGGGCCGGCGAGGCTCCTCCGGCATGCGGGCCATGCTGGAAGGCCCGGTGCGCGAGGCCGCCGTGGTATACGTGAATGGCGAACCGGCCGGCTCGGTGTGGTGCGCCCCCTACGAGGTGGAGGTCGGCGGCCTGCTGCACGCGGGCGAGAACACCATCCGCGTGGTAGTGGCCAACCTGGCCATCAACGAGATGGCCAAAGCACCGCTGCCGGACTACAAGGGGCTCATCGCCAAGTACGGCGACCGCTTCCAGGACCAGGACATGCGGAATTTGGAGCCGCTGCCTTCGGGGTTGTTGGGCCCGGTGCGGCTGATCGCGAGGTAAACCTCATGAAAATCACACGACGCAACGCTCTCGGGATTTTGGCGAGTAGCGCCACCGCGGCCGCATTGGAGCAGGATGCGGCCGCGCAGACAGTTCTTAATGAAGCGGTGACGGCCGGCTGGCTGGGTGGAAGCCCTCCGGTGATGGAGAGCGGTGTCAGTTGGGGAGTTCCCTGGCCGCGCGGCACGGTGCGCAAGGACCAGACCTTCACTCTGACCACCGCCGAAGGCCAAGCCCTGCCCTTGCAGAACTGGCCGCTGGCGTATTGGCCCGACGGATCGATGAAGTTTATCGGCTTCGCCACCGTGGCCGGCCCGAGCGCCTCGGGCGCGTTCAAACTGGCGCGGGGCACGGCGGCCGCTCCCGCTTCGCCGGTGAAGGTGGCCGAAAGCGGCGGGGCCATCGACATCGACACGGGCCGGCTTCAATGCCGCATCCCCAAGCAGGGAGCGTTCCTGATCGACTCGATGAGCATGGAAGGCCGCGTGGTGGCGCGCCAGGGGCGCCTGGTGTGCACGCTCGACGACCACTCGGAATTCACCAGCAGCATCCGCAAAGTCACCGTGGAACAGACCGGCCCGGTGCGCGCCGTGGTCAAAATCGAGGGTGTTCACAGGGCCGATACTGGAACCCGCGAATGGCTTCCCTTCACCGTGCGCCTGTATTTCTACGCCGGGCTGGAGCAGGTCCGCCTGGTGCACACCATGGTCTTCGATGGCGACGAGCAGAAAGATTTCATCCGCGGCCTCGGCG
>JBAWDI010000140.1:0-4395 GCA_049590695.1 Bryobacteraceae bacterium | reverse complement strand
CACGTAGCCCGATCCGATCTTTTCCCAGCCGACCAGGTTTACCTTGGCGGCTTTCACCATCGCGTCGGCGGCCTCAATCATGGCCACCAAGCCGCGCGTCTCGATCATTCCTAACGCTTCACCCATCTATGCTCTCCCAAAATACTGTCAAGCCAAACCGCGCGCTTTGAGCGCCTCATCCACCAGGGCGATCAGCTCCGCGCGCGTCACGTAAAACCTCGATTCCCCGCCCTGACTCGAATCGTCGGAAGCCACCGGGCAACCCGGCTCCCCGGTGTTCCTGGCCTTCACGCCATAACGCGTGCGCGCATCCAGCAGCTTGTCGACTTCCAGCCTTGGCAGCGCCTTGGCGCCGCCCAGCAACTCCGCCACCAGCGCGATGCGCGCGTAGTGTTCCATGGTTTCCATGCGGAAGTAGGCCTTGTAGACATCCTCGCCGTAGCACACCGCGCCGTGATTGGCCATCAGCAAAGCGTCGTACTTGGGGATGAGCGGAAGCATGCCCTCGGTCAGCGCCGGCGTTCCCGGCAGCCCGTAGTCCGCCACCGGCACGCAGCCCAGCGAGATGATCACCTCCGGCAGCAGCGCCTGGTTCAACTGCCTGCCGGCCGATGCGTAGCCCGTCGCCACCGGAGGGTGGGCGTGCACCACGGCCCTGACGTCCGGCCGCAACTTGTAGACCGTGACGTGCATGCCGATCTCGCTGGTGCCTTGGAGGCGGCCCGAGATCTTGTTGCCCTGGGTATCCATGACGATCAGGTCGTCCGGGTGCATCATCCCCTTGCATACGCCGGTGGGAGTGGCCAGGATACGATCGGCATCCAGCCGGATCGTAATATTGCCATCGTTGGCCGCCACCCAGCCTTTTTGAAACACCAGCCGCCCGATCTGGACAATATCCTCGCGATACTCGCGCTCCGTCTTCGCCATACAGGATCTTAGATTGTAGCAGAATACGCCCGCCACAGGGCTTCTCCGGCGTGCCAGCAGTCTCGGAATTGCCGCGAGACGGAAATCGGGGCAGTGGAGTGGATTTGAGTCATGGGGGAGGCAGCGTTCCTGCCTACCGTTTGAGCGACGGCGGGCACCAGGGTGGGGTCCACTCCACAGAGTGCGACCGGGTTGTCAACGAGCGACGGAGTGCTGCGAGCCGTCCGCGCGGCGCAGCAAACGCTGTGCGGCGGCATACTCGCTATCGCCAGGCCCGTAGGGTTGCACATCGATGGGAAGCGTCAGACCAACGCCCACGACGCCGATCCGTACGAAATGATGCAACCAGCCATGCACCGCACCCTTGGGGTCCCTTACCGGATCGCACAACCGGCAAGGTTCTTTGTGGGTACACCCGGCGCCGGCACCGTCCAGCGCCAGGCCGGTGAAGCGGTTGTTTTCGAAGGCCTTGTTGCGCTTGGCCTGGTGCGGCGCGGAGGCTAAAGCCAACCGCGTCGCCTCCGGGTCCATGCGCTCGCTGCAGTAAGCCAGGGCGTCATCCCCGAACTGGCGCTGGATGCCCGACTCGGCACGCACGGGAGAGTGCAGCAACCATTCCAAGCGCAAGAAGCTGACGACGCGCGGGACATGTCCGATCACCACCGCCCAGACCGGATGGCGCACGGGGATGTGGGGACGGACCCGGCCATCGCCCGGTCGCTGAAAGTAGGACTTCAGACCCACACAGTGACAGGCGTAGTTTTGAATTCGGCGAACGTGCGGCCCCTTCCACGGGGCTGCTGTTTGCGCCGCAGCACCAGCAACTCGGCGTTGGCGGCGAGGATCTCGCGCAAAGCGTCCTGAAAGGCGCGGCCGGCTACCACGCGCCGGCGGACGTGGTCCACCCAGTCTTTGGGAATGCGCTCGACCCGTTTTTTGCCGGCGGCCATGAAAGTCAACCGCCAGGCGGCGTGCTTCTCGCCTTGGGCGCAATGGCAGGTGGGTTTACCGCAGCGGGTATAGCTGACGGACAGAGAGCCCGGGAGCGGATCTTGAGGGAGTTGGAATTGGCGGAGCAGCGCAAACTTGCGTTGGCGGAGCAAGGGCCAAAGCAAGTAAACTTACGAACGCGAAAATAGGCGGGCTCTGAGACCGGCTACGCCGGAAACGTTCTGCCTGTCGTTCTCAACGGCTTATTGGATTCTGCGGTATTGCAGTGCCGAAGCGGCTGCGCCTGCGCGCGCCCCGGTCAGATCATTTCATTGAGCAGCTCGGGACGCGGACGCGGGATCACCACCTTGTTCACCAGCAGGCCCTTCAGGCCCACCACCTGCGCGGCGGCGTCCACCGCGGCCTCGACCGCCGCCACGTTGCCCGTCAAGGTCACGAACGCCTTCCCGCCTAGCGCCATCGCCAGGCGGATTTCGATCAGTTGCACGTTGGCCGCTTTCACCGCGGCGTCCGCGCCTTCAATCAGCGAGGCCACCGAGAACGATTCCACTATGCCCAGCGCTTCCAGCGCTTCAATCTTCGTCGTACCGGCGATGGCCGGGAATACCGATTCGTGCAGGTTCGGAATCACGAACGAGTCGATCACCGAAAAACGGCCCGCGCTCACACCCGCGGAAACCGCCGCCTCCACCGCGCCCACCTCGCCGCGCACCATCACCATGTACTTGCCGGAGCAGATCGAACGCGCCAGCACCATCTCCACCGCGGCCGCTTTCAGCATGGCATCGCTCGCCTGGAACCCGGCGGCGATGCTGGTCAGCTCGATCAAACCTATGGAATTGTTCGCCATCGCTTATGCCACAATCTCGACGCACTCCGGCGTCGCCTTGCGCACTGTGCCGTCGATGCTCGCGTGCACGTGCGCGCCCAGCTTGGAATCTTCCACGCGCCCCACCACCTGTCCCCGCTTCACCTTTCGGCCTTCCTCGACCACCGGCACGGCGGGCTGTCCGGTATGCTGGAGCATTTTGATGCGCACCGCCGCGGGGCGGCACTCCACTTCCTGGAACGGCGTGGCCTTCTCGTATTCCTCGATCTGTAACCGGCGCCGCAGTTGCGAAAGCGGCACCCGCCGGTACTCCTTCATGGGGTGCACCTCCACCGGCCTGGTCTGCGTGAACTTCAGCCCGGCCGCGCGCCGGTCCTGTTTGCCCTGGTCGCACGCCTCCTTGGGATACAGATCTTCGGGACAGGCATAGAGCGTGCACAGCCCGCAGGCGCAGCACAGCTCGGCCCACTGGTTCCAGATGTCCCCGCCGGTAACGGTGAAGCCCAGGCTGCGCATCACCTTGTGCGGCTGCACCTCGTAACCGAGCAGGTATCGCGGGCAGAATTCGGTGCAGTAGCTGCATTGGTCGCAGGCCGATTTGCCGATGCGGTTCATCTCAACACGCGGCCGCGTGCGGCGGGTGATGACGTAATGGTCGCGCGGAAGAACGATCAGGCCGCCGGTGGTCTTGGTCACCACGTCGTCCAGATCGAAGGTCAGCGTCCCCATCATGATGCCGCTCACGAAGACTCCGAACTGGTCCACGGTGGCGCCGCCGGCCAGGGCTAGCAGGTCGCGTAACGGGGTCCCCACCGGCGCCCAAAACGATTTCGGCTCGTTCACCGCGCCGCACACCGAGAGAAACTTCCGCGTGACCGGCGCGCCTTGCTCCGCCAGGTGCACGTTGTAGAGCGTCTCCACGTTGTTCACCACCGAGCCCACCTGGAGCGGAATCCCGGCCGGCGGAATCAGGCGGCCGGTAGCGGTGTAGACCAGTTCGTACTCGTCGCCGGAGGGGTAGAAATCGCCCAGCGTCACGAACTCGATCCGGTCCGATTTCAGGTTGTGCTTCAGCGCCTCCAGGGCCTCCGCGTTCTTCGACTTGACTCCGAACTTGCCGGCCTTCGCGCCGGTCGCCGCCATCATGGATGTCATGCCCGCTAGAATGCCCGCCGGAAAATGCTTCATCAGCTCGGCGTCCTTATGGATGAGCGGCTCGCACTCGGCGCCGTTGGCGATCACATACTCCACTTGAGACTGCGCCTTGACATACGTTGGGAAGCCGGCCCCGCCGGCGCCCACCACGCCGCACTCGCGCAATTTCTGGCTGAGCATCAATCAAAGGATACCAGTTGTGCCCACCCGATTCCCTCTGGCCCCTCCCGTGCTATAACGGAGCAGCGTGAAGACCCTTTCCGCAGCCGCCCTTTTGCTGGCCGCGCTCCTCTTCTGGCCGCGCCCCGCCGACCCGCTGCCCGGATTCCCGCATGTTTTCCTATGGGCTTGGGAGCGTCCCGAGAACCTGGAATTCCTCGACCCACGCACCACCGGCGTCGCCTTCCTGGCGCGCACGGTGTGTCTCGGCGGCGGCACCGTGTCCGTACGCCCGCGTTTGAACCCGCTGCGCTACCCGCCAGGAGCTACGTTGATGGCGGTAGTCCGCGTGGAGCCGCGGGACGCCACCC
>JBAWDI010000139.1:0-4766 GCA_049590695.1 Bryobacteraceae bacterium | reverse complement strand
GGTGTGCACGATTTGCAAGTGCCGTAACCGCTAGCGTTGCCAATGATGGAGCCGCAGCGGCCGGTGAGGCTGGCCAGTTCGGCGTTTGTACCGGTGGTGACCAGAGTTGACGGGATGAACATGTGTTCCACGATGTTATACGCGCCGCTTCCGACCTGCTGCGGGGTGGTGCCGTAGGCAACCAGTCCGTTCGCGAGGGGGAAAGGGGTGGTTCCCGCGTAGTAAGCGGAGTTGGTGCAGCTAGCCTTCGTGCCGTCACCGGCCAGCGTGTTGACCAGCTTGATGGTGACTGAGCTCGGAACAGCGGGGGTCTCAAGGTGGCCAAGTAGGTTGGCGTTGATCCCGAAGTTGACGACCTGATTGGGTGTGAGCAGGCAGGAGCAGCACGCGATCATCTCCTCATTCGGGTCAAAAGCGTATACGTTGACGCAGATATTTCCCGCGGCACCGCCTAATCCGGGCCCCAGAGCGGGATCTCCATTGGCCCCGGTGTTGATCATGTTGATCCACGATTCACCAGCCGTGAAGTTGGTTGCATAGCTCACCAGGAACTGCCCATCCAACTGAGCCTGCTGGGCTTGGACAAAAACGGCCATCGTAATACAAACAAGGGCCGCGAGCAAAACGTTTCGAAACTGCATGTGAAATCCTCCTTCACGAAAGGTAGCACCAGAATTGGCCGGGCGCAATCGTTCAAATAGCCTAGCTAAAAGTAGTAGACATTCGGAGTACGCGTAATATCAACAATTTAAGTGTTGACATTCGGCAATGTTTGGCGTATCAAGTACATATTGGGATTATCATGACGCTGCTGCGCTGCTGTAGAGCCCCGAAGGCCGGCGGTTAGATATGGCGGTTCTAAAGAGAAAGGCCCGAATTGTCACCTACCGGGTCTCTGGCGAGGAGTACGACGTCTTGGCACGTTCGTGCTTGCGTTCGGGGGCACGAAGCCTCGCGGAATTCTCACGAACCGCGATTTTCGACAAGGTTGCCGCGCTGAGCGCTCCTAGCCTGGGGTTGAATCGCGACTTGAGCACGCTAGGGAAGGCGCTGGCAGAGCTGAATTGTGCGTTGCGGGAAGCCAGCAGCCGGATCAATCGGCTATTGGGTCCTGTAGATACTGGGCCAGCTAGGGATCAGCCCGTTTGGGTGGCGACAGCCCGGGACCCATCCGAGCCCGAAGCGTCCGAGGCAAGTGCGGTGCCGTATACCCAGGAAAAAGACTGAAACTACGTTCGTTCGAACCTATGAGGTGTTGTGACACGCGGGGAACCCAGGCCGGACACCGACTCGCATAACGGCGGCGAGCAAGATACGGTTGCGCAAGCTGGTATGGTCCTGATGGACCAGTCGTTTCAGACGCTAGGGATGGACAGCGGAGCGGTTTCCATATTCAGAGCTCTGTCGCGCAAGCACAAACGAATAGTCGACGCCGCTTCAGAGTGCCCGCCAGCGCTTGCCGAGGCGGTCCGGGAATTGATGCTGCGCGCCCATCGAGCCGGTTCTGCTTCCTCGGTTGTGCATCTTCCCTTGGGAGAATTCGCCTACACCGGCCGTACTTACTATTTGAAGCCTCAGAATGGCTTTAACCAACCCTTAATAGTCCTGTACCTGAAAGGAAATGTCTCGGCCCAAGGCGCTCTAGGCCAGACAAGCTTCGAGTACCGATTGACGGAACGGGAGCAAGCAACGTTACTGGGAATGGCCTTGGGTCTCACAAACAAAGAATTGGCGCAACGGATGTCTATCAGTACCGGTACGGCTAAAACTTTCGTTCGTTTAGTCATGGCTAAAATGGGAGTCGCCAGGCGGGCTGCAGTCGTAGCGAAAGTTCTCGAGCACATGATTTAAGCTTTAACGCGATCTCCTCCGTTACGCTTCCGCACAGCACTGAGGCACGGCGTGAATTGGCGCTACAATGTGTGTGCGGCCCGCGAGTCGCCCTGATTGCAAATGCATGCGGGGTCCTCCGAAGACTTCACGGGCCGCTTTCGGTGAGTAAGAATCCTGGAGCGCTATTGGCGGGCTGCCCGAATGCGTGCGCCATTCTCCATCTGCCCAGCGATGGCTGGGCGCACTCCCCTCCTACCCCCGGCCGGCGTCCATAGCGTGTAATTCGCAACCGTGAGTTGCCCTATCCTGCAAAATCGAACCGTCGCCGCGGCAGCGTCGAGAGGCGACAGCGAACAATAGGGCGCCACCAAGGCAAGGCTGATCGGCATGGCGCGTGTGTGGGCACGCGCAATTGACAAGAGGCCGTCATCACTGCCGACATGACCAGGGACATTCCCGAGACGGCGTTCCAAGCATCGTCCGCCGGAAGCCGACTGCTCCAGGGCGACCGGAGCCGCCCCCGCAGTTCACGCCAACCGCCGGAGTTTCAGTACTGCCGCCACGTCGGATGGGCAATTGCCAGGCCAGTGTGGGGTGGTCCCGCTCCAGTTCACGGTAGGCATAGATCCCCATCACTTGACATCCGGCCGCCCATGGAACAATGACGTTTTCGGCCTCAGGACGGGCGTAGTTGGCAAGGATGACCAGCGCCGACAGGCGGTCGGGATCCACGAAGAAGGTGACGCTCTTGACGTCTTCGTGCTCAGGATCGGTCTGCTCCAGCGGTTTGACGACGGCGAAGCCGGCAAGGATGTCCTGCATCGGCAGCGCCTGGACAAACCGGCGCGTGCTTTCGGGATCTTTGATGTAGCGCTCACCGTGAAGGAAATCGTCCGCCGTGCGGCCCCCGCCCGAGACTGTAATCTGGTCCGCGATGGCGCGTCCCTCTTCCGACTTCTCATTGCCGCTCGACAGGAACCGGCAGAAACAGTCCAAACCGCCGGGGAAGTCCTCATATTGGTTTCCGAAGCCCAGCCCGAACCCGCCGCCCCAGCAACCGAACGTCTGCCGGTAAAAGGCGCCGGCACGCCCGCGCGTCGCGGCGACCGCGAACAAGTTGACCACGCATCCCCAGCGGCCAGGCTTGAAGCGAACCGCCCTTGCCGGCACCTCGTCCGCCCACAGCAGAGCCACCGGCTGGGTCTCCAGCCCAATCGCCTTAACCGTAATACTCTCCGTAATGCTCTCCATAATCCCTCAGCCGTTGACGAATCGCATGGCCGTGGCGGGGTAACGCTGGCCCGCCGTCACGCCCTGTGGAAAGACCTCCTCGATCGGGCGCAGTTCATCAGCCGTTAGGCGAACCTGGAGCGCCCCGAGGTTCTCTTCCAGGTACGTGACGTGCTTGGTCCCGGGGATGGGCACGATATCGGCGCTTTGGGCCAGCACCCAAGCCAAGGCGACCTGTGCCGGGGAGCAGCCTTTCTCACCGGCCATCTCCTTGACTGCCTCGGCCAAGCGCAGGTTGCGCTGGAAGTTCTCGCCCTCGAAGCGCGGATGGTGGCGCCGGAAGTCGTCCTCGGCCAGATCCCCGGTTGTCTGGAAACGCCCGGTAAGGAACCCCCGCCCGAGCGGGCTGTAGGCCACAAAACCCACTTTGAGTTCGCAGCAGGTGGCCAGGATCTCGCGTTCCGGGTCGCGAGTCCACAGCGAGTACTCGGTCTGAAGAGCGGCAATGGGATGTACCGCGCAGGCTCGACGAAGTGTCGCCGGCGCTGCCTGGGACAACCCCAGGTAGCGGACCTTGCCGGCCCGCACCAGTTCCGCCATGGCGCCGACGGTTTCCTCGATCGGCGTGGCAGGGTCAACGCGATGCTGGTAGTAGAGGTCGATGACCTCGACCCCCGAGTCTCTTGAGGCTTGCCTCGCAAGGCCCGCGCACATACTCCGGCCGCCCGCTGACGCCCAGGAACTCGCCCTGGGGCCCGCCTTCGGCGAATTCATCGCGGTGCGTCAGGCCGCCGGGATGAAGGTGTCCACGGTCAACCGTGAACTCGCAACCGTTCGACGGATGTTCAATCTGGCCCAGGAATGGGGCAAGGTCACTACCAGGCTTGCGAGGGTCAGATTGAACCCCGGTGACAATCAGCGCATGCGGGTTCTTGCCGTTGAAGAGGAGTGTGCCTATTTGAAGGCGGCCTCGGACACTGCGCACGGAATCCAACAGGCGTATGAGGAGGCACTCCAGGGAGTTCGTGCGGTCGTCCGCGGCCGAACAGCCGATCAAACCCGACGCGTTCCTACTACCGGACCTTGCCACGGTCCCGATTGACTATGGGTTCAGGCCGGAAGAGTGCTACCGGCTGAAGTGGGAGAACGTCAGGGATGGCGGTATCAACATCGATCAGGGCAAGGGTTGCGGATCTCGGCGGCGCTGGCGACTACTGAAGTTTCACCCTTCGTGATCTATGATCTTCGGCATGCCTGCATAACGAGGTGGGCAAAAGATCCTGCCCTTGCCGGTGGTTCAGAAGCTTGCTGGCCACACCAGCATCAGCACCACGATGCGCTACGTGCATCTGAACGATGCAGATGTTCTTGCCGCGATTACGAAGGCGGAGGAAGAAAAGAGGGGGCATACTTCTGAGCATACCGGACAAAACACCGCCCCACAGGCTATCTCGAAAGTAGCTATAACCAATTGATTCAACGTGTCTTGTTGGAGCTGGCGGAGGGATTTGAACCCCCGACCCTCTGATTACAAATCAGATGCTCTACCAACTGAGCTACGCCAGCCGGCTCGAAGTGGAGCGGGAGACGGGGATCGAACCCGCGACCAACAGGTTGGAGGCCTGTGACTCTACCACTGAGTTACTCCCGCTCGTCCCTTTCCATTCTACCAGCGGTTGCCGCCCCTTGCGCAATGCTCGTAC
>JBAWDI010000138.1:0-4214 GCA_049590695.1 Bryobacteraceae bacterium | reverse complement strand
ATTCCTGCATCTCGAGCCACAGGTCGTTGCCTTCGCGCGTGCGCTCGCCCACCCCGGAGAAGACCGACACGCCGCCGTGCTTCTGGGCGATATTGTTGATCAGCTCCATGATGATGACGGTCTTGCCCACGCCCGCGCCGCCGAACAGTCCGATTTTGCCGCCGCGCAGGTAGGGTTCCAGCAGATCGATCACCTTGACGCCGGTCTCGAACATTTCGAGGCGCGTAGACTGGTCTTCAAACGAGGGCGACGGGCGGTGGATGGGGTACTTCAGCTTGGTATTCACGGGGCCCATGTTGTCCACCGGCTCGCCGATGACGTTGAGCACGCGGCCCAGCGTCTCCTTGCCGACCGGCACCATCACGGGATGGCCCAGGCTCACGGCCTTCATGCCGCGCACCAGGCCCTCGGTGGGCTGGAGCGCGATGGTGCGCACGCGGCCCTCGCCGATGTGCTGCTCCACCTCGCAGACGATATCGATGGGGGTAGGTCCTTCGAATCCCTCGCTGGTGATGCGAATGGCGGTGTAGACCAGGGGGATGTGGCCCTCGGGGAACTCGCAATCCACGGCCGGTCCGGCCACCTGCACCACCTTGCCGATCAGAGTCGCGTCAGTCGTTGCCATAATATCCTTATTCCGCGGCCGCGGCGCCGCTGACCACCTCGATGATCTCCTTGGTGATGCTGGCCTGGCGCACGCGGTTCATATACAATGTCAGCCG
Source organism: Bryobacteraceae bacterium (assembly GCA_049590695.1). GTDB lineage: Bacteria > Acidobacteriota > Terriglobia > Bryobacterales > Bryobacteraceae > Fen-178. The sequence goes on along the minus strand of JBAWDI010000138.1, from coordinate 3,492 downwards.
GTCGATCATGTCGGCGGCGTTGGAGGTGGCCGCCTCCATGGCGCTCATGCGGGCGGCATGTTCGGCGGCGGCCGATTCCAGCAGGGCGCGGTAGAATTCCATTTCCACGCACTTGGGCAGCAGCGCGTTGAGAATTTCGGCCGCCGGCTGCTCGAGAATATAATCCACTGGATCCGATTGTTCCGGCGCCCCCAGCGGCAGCACGCGCGTCAGCGTGAGCTTCTGCGCCACCATGCTTTTGAACTCGTTGTAGAGCAGATAGACCGCGTCGGTCTCGCCATTGCGGAACATCCCGATGGCTTTGCGCGCGATGGCCGCGGTGTCGAGGTACGCCACCTTGGCGGCCAGGCCGATGTGCTCGCCCGATATGGCGGCGCCGCGTTTGCGGAAGAAATCGCGCCCTTTGCGGCCGATCAATTCCAGCGTCACCGAAGCTTCGCCGTGCTCCGCGAAGAATCGCAGCGCCCCTTTGATGAGGTTGGTGTTGAACGCGCCGGCGAGCCCTTTATCGCCGGTAATCAGGACCAGCAGAATGCGCCGCTCCGCGCGCTCGGCCAGGAGCGGGTTCTCGGCCACCTGCTGTTCGGCGGCGGCCGCGGCCACATCCGTCAACACCTGGCGCAGGAGGGCCGCGTACGGGCGCGCCGCAATCACCCGGTCCTGGGCGCGGCGCAGTTTGGCCGCCGAGACCATTTTCATGGCCTTGGTGATCTGCTGCGTGTTCTTGACCGAGCGGATGCGCCGCCGGATGTCGATGAGGCTAGGCATGTGCCGCCGCCGCGAGCGGGGCGCCCTCCGGGCCCGCCATAAAGCGGGCTTTGAACTCCTCGATGACCGCTTTCAACCGGGCGCGCAGGGCGTCGTCCAGAACTTTCTTGGTCCGGATCTCTTCCCACAGCCCGCGGTGGGCATTGTCCACGAACCGGTACAGCTCCTCTTCGAACTTCCGGCACTGCTCCAGCGGCACATCGTCCAGGTAGCCGTTGGTTCCGGCGAAAATGATGACGACCTGCTTTTCCACGGGCAGCGGCTGGTACTGGTCCTGCTTCAGAATCTCGACCATGTGCCGGCCGCGGTTGAGCTGCGCCAGCGAGGCCTTGTCGAGATCGGAGCCGAATTGCGCGAAGGCCGCCAGCTCGCGGTATTGGGCCAGGTCCAGGCGCAGGCGGCCGGCAATCTGCTTCATGGCCTTGATCTGGGCGTTGCCGCCCACGCGGCTCACGGAGATGCCCACGTTGATGGCCGGGCGCACGTTGGAGTTGAACAGATCGGCTTCCAGGTAAATCTGCCCGTCGGTGATGGAAATGACGTTGGTGGGGATGTAGGCGGAGACGTCGCCGGCCTGGGTTTCGATGAACGGCAGCGCGGTCAGCGATCCGCCGCCGTTTTCGTCGTTCAGCTTGGCGGCGCGCTCGAGCAGCCGGCTGTGCAGGTAGAACACGTCGCCGGGGTAGGCCTCGCGCCCCGGCGGGCGCCGCAGCAGCAGCGAGATTTCGCGATAGGAGGCGGCGTGCTTGGAAAGATCGTCGTAGACGCACAGGGCGTGGCGCTTGCGGTCGCGGAAGTACTCGCCCATGGCGCAGCCCGCGAACGGGGCGATGTACTGCATGGGGGCCGGGTCGGAAGCCGACGCGCACACCACGATGCTGTATTCCATGGCGCCGTGATCTTCCAGCGTCTTCACCACCTGGGCCACGGTGGAGCGCTTCTGCCCGATGGCCACGTAGATGCAGATTACGTCGCCGCCCTTCTGGTTGATGATGGTGTCGAGGGCGATGGCGGTTTTGCCGGTCTGGCGGTCGCCGATGATCAGCTCGCGCTGGCCGCGGCCGATGGGGATCATGGCATCGATGGCCTTGATGCCGGTCTGCATGGGCTCTTTCACGGGCCGCCGCGCCACCACGCCCGGTGCCTGGCGCTCGATGGTGTTGAACTCGGTGGTGAGGATGGGGCCTTTGTCGTCGATGGGCCGGCCCAGCGCGTCCACCACGCGGCCGATCAGGGCATCGCCCACGGGGACCGACATGATGCGGCCCGTGCGCCGCACTTCGTCGCCCTCCTTGATTTCCGTATAGTCGCCGAGCAGCACGGAGCCGACCTGGTCTTCCTCCAGGTTCATGGCGATACCGGCCACGTCGTGCGGGAATTCGATCAACTCGCCGGCCATGACCTTTTCGAGGCCATGGATTCTGGCGATGCCGTCGCCCACGGAGATGACCGAGCCGATCTCCGACACGTCGACGGCCCGCTCGTAGTTTTCAATCTCCTGGCGGAGAATACTGGTGATTTCGTCCGCTCGAATATGAGCCATAAATCCTTTCGGTTAGGTTTCGGCGCCGAGGCGGCGTCCCAGCGACGCCAGTTGCCCGCGCACCGAACCGTCGTAAACCGTGGAGCCGATCCGCGCCACCACACCGCCGATCAGGCGTTCGTCGACCGTAAACCGCATGCGGATACGCCTGCCCGTGAGCCGCTCCAGCACGGAGGCCAGCGCGGCGCGTTGCGGCCCGGCCATATCGCGGGCCGCGGCGACTTCCGCGCGGGCGAAGCCCAGGCGATCGTCCACAATCAGCTCGAAGCTGTCGAGAATGCCGGGGAGCGCGGCGATGCGGCGGTGATCGATCAACACGTACAGGAAATTCCGCGAGATGCGGGAGAGCTGCAAGATCTCCGCGATGCGCGCCACCACCGCCCTTTTGCGGGCGACCGGGACCGCCGGGGTGGCGAGGGCGTTCTGCAATTCGGTGGAGGCCGCGAAGGCCGCCGCGAAAGCGCGCAGCTCGGAGACGGCATCCTGGGGGCGGAGCGGAGAGCCGCCGGCGCTGACCACGTCCGCAAGCGCATTGGCGTATCTGGCGGCTACGGCGGTGAGTGTCATTTCAGATCGCGGACAAAACCGCGCACCAAGGCATCCTGCGTGTCCGGCGTCATGCGGGCGCGGATTTTTTGTTCCGCCAGCCCGACCGACAGCTCGGCGCAGTAGCGCTTCAATTCCAAGCGGGCGGCTTTGCCGGCGGCCGCGATTTCCTGTTCGGCCTGCGCCTGGGTCTTGACGATTTCCGCCGCGGTGTGCCGCCCGAAGCGCCCGGCTTCCGCCTCTTCTTCCTTGCCGGAGACGGCGCGCAGCGCGGCGATCTCGGCCTCGAGGTTGGCCAGCCGCCGGTCCACTTCGGCCGCGCGCGCTTCGGCCTGGTTACGCGCCTCGCCGGCCGCGACGATGTCCTGGCGGATCTTCATGGATCGCGCGGCGAAGAACGGGCCGCCCTTCTTGCCGATCAAGTAGCCCAGGCCGCCCGCCAGCAGCACGAAATTGGCCCACTTCCAGATTTGCAGGCCGCCGCCTTCCTGGTCTTCGGCGAAAATCGGGGCGGCCGTGAAGCAGACTAGCAAAGCCAGCGTGGCGAAGCGCTTCATGCCGCGGTCCGCCGGAGGATGGATTCCACAATCTGGTTCGCCAGCAGCTCGCTATCGGGCGCCAGGCTGGCCTTGGCT
>JBAWDI010000137.1:0-3341 GCA_049590695.1 Bryobacteraceae bacterium | reverse complement strand
GGCACACACGCCTAAATATCGGCATCAGAACGATTTTGAGTTAATGCCCAGCTTGCGCATCTTGGCCTGAAGGGTGGTTCGCTTCATTCCCAGCCTGGCGGCGGCTCCGTGCTCGCCGCCTACGCGGCCGGAGGAATCGCGCAAGGCCCGGACAATGGCTTCGCGTTCGGCGGCTTCGAGAGTGACACCGCCGGGCGCCGTCCCGCCGCGCTTGAGTTCCCGCACGGGCGCTTGCAGCACCGGACCGGGCGAGATAATCACCGCGCGCTCGATGAAATTCTGCAATTCCCGGATGTTGCCCGGCCAATGATAGCGCGCGAGCGCCTGCATCGACGCGGCCGGAATGGTCTCAATCCGCCGGTTCATGCGGCGCGCATACTGCTGCACGAAATAGCGCACCAGGAGGGGAATGTCGTCCGGCCGGTCGCGCAGCGGGGGCACGGTAATGGGGAACACGTTGAGGCGGTAGTAGAGATCGGCGCGGAAGAGGCGCTCTTCGACCATGGCGGCGAGGTCGCGGTTGGTGGCGGCTACCAGGCGCGCGTCGGTGCGGATGGTGCGGGAGCTGCCCAGCCGCTCGAATTCCCGCTCCTGCAAAACGCGCAGCAGCTTGGTTTGCAGTTCGAGCGGGATTTCGCCCACCTCGTCCAGAAACATGGTGCCGTGGTGGGCCAGCTCGAAACGCCCGATGCGCTGCGCGATGGCGCCGGTGAAGGCGCCCTTCTCATGCCCGAACATCTCGCTTTCCAACAGGCCGGTGGGGATGGCGGCGCAATTCAGGTTGACGAAGGTGCCCTGGCGCCGCGAGCTGAGGTCGTGGATGGCGCGCGCCACCAGTTCCTTGCCGGAGCCGGTTTCGCCGAGAATCAGGACCGTGGAATCGGTGGGCGCAACCGTCTCCACCTGCTTGAGGACGGCTTTTAGCGCGCGGCTCTGGCCGACGATCTCCTCGAACCGGTTATCGGTGCGGATCTCGTCTTCCAGGTAGACTTTTTCCTCCGCCAGTTGGGCATTCAGCTCCTCGATGCGCCGGTAGGAGAGGGCGTTGTCCAGAGCGATGGCAATCTGCCCGGCCACCTGGGAGTAGAATTGCAGGTCCCCGGAGGCAAAGAAGTCCTCCTGGCGCGAACCCAGGTTGAGGGTTCCCAGGGCCGCGCCGCGCGAGATCAGAGGTGTGCAACAGAGGGATTTCAGCCCTTCGCGCTCCAAAATGTCGCCGGTGCTCTTGAAGAGGGTGCGGGCTTCCTCAAGGTTGGCGAGGCGGCCTTCACGCGTGCGAAACACGCAGCCGGGCAGCGAATCGTCGAGCGGAACCACGGCATCCACTTGAATGGCGCCCACTCCATCCGGAAAGTCGAGCATTTGCAGGCGCAGCGCGCCAATTTCCGGGTCGTGGATCAGCAGGCTGGCGTAATCCAACCCGAAGGTGCGTCGCAATGACGCGGAGATGGCCTGGAAAAGTTGCTTGCTGGAGAGGCAGCTCACCACCGCGTTGTTCACTTCGAGCAGCGTCCGCAGGCGGTCCCGCTCGCGCGCCAACTGCTCTTCGTAAGCTCGGGCAGCCTCATGGTTCAGGGCGTTATCCACGGCCACGGCCACCTGGCGCGCCACGTGTTGCATGAATTCGATGTCTTCGGCCGAATAAGCGTTTTTCCGGAGAGAGCCGAAGTGGAGGCCGCCCAGGTCCCGCTGGGCGGTGAATAGCGGAAGAACGCAAAAGGACTGGATGCCGTTGGCCCGAAACACCTCCCGGAGAATCGGAAAACGCCGCTCTTCGTCCCCATCGGCGACGTAGTACGGTTGCCGGGTATTGAGCACCAAGCCAGTGGGGGCCTCGCCGGACGGGAGAGATTCGGTGGCCGGCCCGACTACCGGACGATCGGTTTCGAGGATGTGCAGACGAACCACCCCTTGCCTGGCGTCGAGCAGCGTCAGGCTGATGAAATCGAACGATACCAGGCGATTCAGGAAGCGGCTGAGATCGGCAAACAGGGTCGAAAGTTGGCGGTGGGCCGCAATCGATTCGGCCACCTCGAGCAAGGCCTCATAGCGAGCGCGGGTCGCGTCCGGCGGTGTCGGGGCTGGCGAGGGCATGGGAGCGTCGAGCCGGCTTTTCTTCAACCCTAACACAACGCGGCTGGCCCGAGATCTCCCGGACCAGGGTCTGAATCAGCGGTGTAACCGCCACCAGGCGCACCCCTTCCCGGTGCATCTCCGCCAGCAGGGACTGGCCTTCCGGGTCGACGAAATCCACGTCGCGCAGGTCCACGACGGTGTTCCTGCCATGGGTGGTGGAGGCTGCGGTCCGCCAGCACTGCTGCAACTCCGCCACCCACAGGCCGGCCAGCTTGCCTTCCAGCTTCAGGCGAAGTTCATCGGCGCTGTCATGGAGCGTAATCTTCAACATGGGAAGCCCGCTGGAATATCAGGCACGATGGATGCCACAACGCGGAAGACGCAGAAGTAAGGGGGATAAGGCGGCCGGCAGGCTAAAAGAAGGCGCGCTTGTGCCCAAATACCGGCGCAAAGGCAGAAACATCGTGAGTGGCCCCTACAAGAATCGCAATTTCGGACGATCTGGATAGAGTAGGACCCCAAGGCCAAATGCGCCGCTTTCTCTTTGCTCTAGCGATTGTCATAGGCACGCCTGCCTGGGGGCTCGATCCCAAGGTGGCGATTACCCAATACGGACATCAAGTGTGGACCACCGCCGACGGTCTGCCCCACAACTCCATCCGCGCCATCGCCCAAACACCGGACAGGTACCTTTGGGTGGCCACGTCGAATGGCTTGGCGCGATTCGATGGGGTTGGCTTTACCGTGTTCACTCCGGCCAATTCGCCGGGCCTGGTGTCAGACAAGCTCACCACCTTGACAGCGGGTGACGGAGCGCTGTGGATCGGCACCTCGGGGGAAGGAGTCATCCGGTATCGCGACGGCAAGTTCCAGCAGGTTGCGGCTTCCGAACTGCCCGATCGCGTCGTGCGCGCGCTGTACGCCGACTCGGCGGGGGTGGTGTGGATCGGGACCGAGTTAGGGCTCTCGAAATATGAAAGTGGAAAGATCAGCATCGTTTTCAGGGGCGGCAACCGGCAGTTGGGTGTGCATTGTCTGTTCGAGTACCCCGCGGGAACCATGTGGGCCGGCACGAACAGCGGTTTAAAGAAGATCGAGCATGGCACGATTACGTCCTATACGGAGAAGGTTGGATTGCCTGGCAACCCGGTCTGGGGCCTGGCGGACGGTCCCAACGGAGAACTCTGGGTGGGCACGCGTCCGGGCGGCCTGAGCGTGCTGCGCGACGGGCAGTTCCGGAATTACACCGAGCGCGATGGCCTGAC
>JBAWDI010000136.1:0-3402 GCA_049590695.1 Bryobacteraceae bacterium | reverse complement strand
GAGACCATCAGCCCCGCCAGCGCAGCCGCCATCGCAACCCATGCGGCCCGCTTGACGTGCGGTATTCTGAACATACGGAAACCTTATTGTAATCGGATGGCGAAGCCTGAAACTATCGTGAGCGCCGCCAACCCGCTGCTCAAGGACGTGCGGCGAGCTATTGCGCGCGGCGCGCTCACCGAGCAGGGGTGGTGCGTGGCGGAGACCTTTCACCTGCTGGAAGAGGCGCTGCGCAGCGATTGCGAAGTGAAGACCGTGCTGGTGGCCGAATCCGTGCGCTCGGCCGCCGAGGCGCACGTTCGGCGGCTGGCCGGCGTCAAGGTGGTGGTCTTGCCGGACGCGCTGCTCCAGAGCGTGTCCGGAACCGAGACCAGCCAGGGCGTGATGGCCCTGGTCAAACCGCCGGTCTGGAAGCTCGAACAGTTGTTCCGCGGCTGCCCGCTGGTGGTGGTGCTCGATGGCTTGCAGGACCCCGGCAACGCCGGCGCCATCGCCCGCGCCGCCGAGGCCTTCGGCTCTACCGGACTCCTGTTTCTCAAAGGCAGCGTAAGCCCGTATAATCCCAAGACGCTGCGCGCCTCCGCCGGCTCGCTCTACCGCATCCCGTTTCTACACAGCGTGGACCCCGCCCTGGCGCGCGCGGCCCTCCGCCAGAACAAGGTGGAGTTGTATGCCGGGGTTCCGGCGCGCGCCGGCGCCGCGGTGCGCTCGCTGGCGGATGCCGATTTCTCGGGACCCTGCGGCCTGGTTATCGGTAACGAGGCGCGCGGCGTTGGCGCTGCGCTGCGCTCGGCCGCGCTCGATATCTCCATCCCCACGGTGGGCGTGGAATCGCTCAACGCCGCCGTGGCCGCCGGCATTCTGCTCTACGAAGCGCGGCGGCAGAGAGCGCTGCGGCCGTGAGCCTGTTCGACTCTCCATCCCCCGAACCCGAAACGCACGGCAAGCGCCCCCTGGCCGAGCGCATGCGTCCGGAGCGCCTCGAGGATTTCATTGGGCAGGAGCACATCCTCGGGCCGGAGAAGCCTCTCCGCCGCCAGATCGAGCGCGATGAGCTGGCCTCCATCATCCTCTGGGGACCGCCCGGCACCGGCAAGACCACCCTCGCCAAACTAATCGCCCGCATCACCCGCTGCGAGTTCATTCCCTTCAGCGCCGTCCTCAGCGGCATCAAGGAAATCAAGGCGGTGATGGCCGACGCCGAGCGGTTGCGGCGCGTGGGCCGCCGCACCATCCTCTTAATCGATGAGATCCACCGCTTCAACAAGGCGCAGCAGGACGCTTTTCTGCCGTATGTCGAGCGCGGCGACATTATCCTCATCGGCGCCACCACCGAGAACCCTTCCTTTGAAGTGATCTCGGCGCTGCTCTCCCGCTCACGCGTCTACGCGCTGCGCGCGCTCACCGTGCCGGAAATCGTGACGCTCCTCAAACGCGCTCTGCCCGTGGTGGGTCTACAGGCGCCCGAGGAACTCCTCGAGCAGATCGCCATCTACTCCAACGGCGACGCGCGCCAGGCGTATAACACCCTGGAAGCGGCGGCCGCCTCGGCGCCCTCTGGGCCCGGAAGCGATCTGACCTCCGCCGCCGTTGAAGACGCCATGAACCGCAAGACGCTGCTCTACGACAAGGGCGGCGAAGAGCACTACAACGTGATTTCCGCGCTGCACAAGTCGGTGCGCTCGAGCGACGTGGACGCCGCGCTCTACTGGCTCACCCGCATGCTCGAAGGCGGCGAGGACCGCCTGTACATCGCGCGCCGCTTGATCCGCATGGCCATCGAAGACATCAGCCTGGCCGACCCGCGCGCTTTGGAGCAGGCCGTGGCGGCCATGCAGGCGGTCCACTTCCTCGGCATTCCCGAAGGCGACCTCGCGCTGGCGCAGGCGGCCATCTACCTGTCGGTGGCGCCGAAATCCGACTCCGCTTACCGCGCCATGAACGCCGTGCATGAGGATGTCGAGCAGACCATCGCCGAGCCAGTCCCCATGAACCTCCGCAACCCCGTGACGCGCCACATGAAAGAGTGGGGCTACGGCCAAGGCTACCAGCACGCGCACCAGTTTGAGGACGCCATCGTCGATATGGAATGCCTGCCGCCGTCTCTGGCCGGAAGGCGTTATTATTTCCCCACCGGCCGTGGCCTGGAGAAGCGCATTGCGGAGAGGATGGAAGAGATCCGGCGGCTCCGGCAGCCGCGTTAGCCGTTAACCGCTGGGCGCTCACGTCCGGCATCCTTCTCCAGAGTTTCTCCCCTCATATGAGGGTAAGTGTATACGCTAGTACGAGGTACAAACCTGGACCCCTTTTCTTTAGGAAAAAGGTCTTGCATCTTGCAAATCATGATGCTAGACTAGTCATGGTTGCTCTAGTACCATAACGAACGTTAATACCGCAGAGCTGAAATGATCGCAAGCTTTTTGATAATCGGGTTTTCGGTACTTCTTCTCGCGTATTGGTTCCGCTATAGTTGTATCCTGTTGCTGCGCTCTCATGCGGAGCGAATGATTTCGACGTCTGCCGTGTCGGACATCCGGTTCTGCTTCGCGGAGGTGCAGGCTCGGCTTCGAACCGCCGAGGTGCTGGACCCGTTACACCTATCGTTGCAGCGCGACTACGAGATTCTCATCTATTTGCTGCAACACGCCTCCGGCCTCAGTCTGGAGTCCTTTGAAGACCGCCTCCTGGTGCTGGACTACAAAGTGATGCAGTGGTGTTATCGCCTCACCAGGATTGCCGCGCCGCAACAGGCCCGCCGGGCGCTTAACGAAATGGCCTCGGTTCTGATCGTGCTGGCCCAGAATATGGGCGAACAGGCCCGCGTTCACACCGAAGCGTAATCGCAGCCCTCCCCAAAACCTGACTCACGTGCTGCCAGTGGGCCTTCCGGCCGGCCTTGCCCTGAATCCGCCGCAATACCTGCCCGGCCGTCCAGATACATAATCGCTATTCTGCGTGCCGCAGTACGCTAGCGGCGCCCGCTATGGGAGCCTCCGCCGCCGCGGGAACTGCCGCCGCCACCGCCATGGCTGCCTCCCTGGGAAGGAGCGGAGCGATACCCGCCGCCGCCGTACGAAGGGCTGGAGCGATAACTGGGCATGCTGCGGCTGCCGCCGAAGTTGCCACCGTAAGAAGGAGCGGAGCGATAGGCAGGAGCGGAGCGGTACGCCGGAGCGGAGCGGTACCCGCTGCCGTAGGCCGGGCTGGAGCGATAACTGGGCACGCTGCGGCTGCCGCCGAAGTTGCCACCGTAAGAAGGAGCGGAGCGATAGGCCGGAGCCGAGCGGTACGCGCTGCTGCCGCCGTAGGCCGGATTGGAGCGAGAACCCGGCTGCGAACCGGAACCTCCAAAATGGCTCCACTGGCTTCCGCCGCTTCCCGAGGCCCGGGCCGCATTCATGC
>JBAWDI010000135.1:0-3534 GCA_049590695.1 Bryobacteraceae bacterium | reverse complement strand
ACCGTGAAGCGCTCGACTTGGAATTCCGGGGGTTCCAGTTGGCTCTCTGGCTGCGTCGCCGCAGCGATGACCTCCACCGGCGCAGTCTCCGGCGCTGTCCCCGTGATTTCTTCGGGCATAAAGGACTCCTTCCTGTAGCTGTTGATTTACGAGGTGTAGGTTCTTGTGGGCGAATCCCACTGCCGGGCTGAATGTTTCACCGTCGCAGTCTGCTTCGCGGGTGACGCCGGCGTTGTCTCGCCGCCGACACCCTGTTGCTCGACACCCTTGTCGTTCACTTTGCGCGGATCGCAGTCCAGGATGATCTGCAGCTCATCGAGCAGATCGTTCATCCGCTTGATTTCCTGCAACTGCTTCTCGGGGTCGTAGCCGTTCTGGGCAATCGCCTCCGACAACGTCAACGTGCCCGTGCGGATGCGCTTCAACTCCGCCATGGCATCCTTCAGCGGATCGACGGATTCGAACTTGGGCGCCGTCCATTGCACGCCATAGTTCGCCTCGGGGATCTTTCCGATGAACACCAGGGTGTCGATGAACCTCCGCCACGTCGGGCGGCAGTACATCGGGATCAGCGTCAACCACCGGAACGCTTCGATGGCGTTCCGGAACCCCAGCATGCCCGCACGGTAGGAGGAATAGTTGACGTTCGAGAGATCCCCCGATAGCAATTCGTAGGGAACGTCGATGCCGGCACCGATACCCTGGAGTTCGGTCATTAGGTAGTCGCGGTACCCGCCGGCCGGCGACGGCGCGTTGAACTTGATGTCCTCCCCCGGCTTCAAATACTCGATCATGCCGGGATACATCCGCTCCAGCGTGTTCCCGGTTTTCGGATCGGTGAACTTCGCGCCCAGCGGCAGGCCGCCCGAACCTTCGGGCCGCGTCACGATGCCCGCCAGGCACGCCTCCGTCTTTTTCCGCATGCGCTCCGCGTCGCGGTAGTCGTCGAGATCCCGCATCGCCAGCATGACGGGCGCCAGCCAGGGCACGCCGCGCACCTGGCCGGGCCGCAAGATGCAGTACGTGTGCATCACTTGGGCTGCCGGCACCGGCTGGCTCAGAATGCCGCCGCGCGGATTCAGCATGTAGACGCCGCCCGGGTGGTAGTTATACAGCCAGTAATACTCGCGCTGCCCGAACAGATTGAATTGAACGCCCTGGACGATGTGCCCCGTGGCGATACCCATCGTCCTGGAGATATCCAGAAAGTCCCCCTCCAGCACCTGCAACTGGAGTGGCACGCGGAAATTGTCCTGCGGCAGGCGCGGCCGGAACCGGACGATGCCGTCACCGCTTTCGGCGGTGGTGCGCACGATGAGCGCCTGCATTCCGTAGAAGTCCAACTGCCCGCCCGGGTCGCAGTTCTCCGCGAAGTAGAGCCACTCGCCGTCGATGATCTTATCGAGCTCCGGCGTGCCCGTCTTCGCCTGGGGAACGATCCCGGTCCCCACCGTGTTCCCGACCAGTTCGGCGATGGCCTTGCTGGCGTACGGGTTGTTGCGCAGCAGGTCACGCGACCGGTTGCGCAGGTTGATAAGGGAGGCGCCAACCTCGGTGTTCGCGTCGCCGCCCGCAGCTAACCAGCCGTCCGTGCGCCGCCCCGACTTGGCGCCGTCATAGGCGAACATCTCGGTTGCCGAGCGGAACCGCGCGCGCCGATAGGCCCTCTCGGGCGAGAAGTACCCGATCACTTTGTCGAGGGCGTTCATTTAGTCCCGGCTGTGCGTGGCCAAACTGAAAGACGATGGCGGCGCACCCGAAGCGGTGGCGATTGCGGCGTCAATGTCGGCGAGCGCCTTCCGTCTGTCGTCGACGCTGGTGTACTCGACCAATTGGTCAGCAAACTGTACGCGCAGCGTACCGCTGAAAATGGCGCGCTGCAGCGTGTCGCGCATCGATTGCAGCTCTGTCAGTGGAATCATTTGAACCAGTTCTTTCCGCCAAGCCAGTTGCTATCGCGCTCACCCCAGAACTTATCGTCGCGGCGTGCCTGCGGCGGGTCGGTCTGTGTGCTCCCCTCGAGCGCGGCCCAATCCTCGTCCGAGAAGCGATCGATTCCACAGACCGCCGCAGCCGCGCGGCAGAGCACGGCGAGGTCGAGCGGTTCGTTCCTGACCGATTTATCCGGTACCCACTCCACCTTGCCGCTGGACCGGATGATCCGCGACTCGGAGCAGAGACCGCGGTAAAAGTCCTGATCCTTGTAGGCGTAGTGCTGGTACCCGGGCGGGTACGTGCCATCGTCTGGCAGCACGATCCGCAGCCAATCGTAGAACTCCTGCTTCGCCCAGTGCGTGCCAATGTGCCAGATCCGGACGTTTTGCCGCTTGCGCGAAGCGTCCGTAGGCGACACCGACGCGATCAGTTTCAGAAAGTCAGGCTTGCCCTTGGTGGCCACCACGGTGCGCGGCGCAGCGATCGCGTCACCTGCCGGCCCGTGCGCCGGTTGCGGGTGGCGCGCGGCAAACTCGTACACCATCTGCGGCCGGAAGCCCGAGTCGATCGTCATGGCCATGATGGGCATTGCGCCGCCCGACTCGCACGGCCAGTCCACCGCCAGCAACGCTTCCAACTCCTGCCAGACTTCCGGCGAGGACGTTTTGAGCGGTTGCCCGGATTGATCGGGCACCTGGATCACGCGGTAATCCACGGACCAGGACTCCTTGCCCCGACCATATGCCTTGATCTCCACCTCGAGCCGGTCGTCCTGCACGTCAACGCCAGCCACAAGCAGCGACGCCTTCGCCGGCACGATCCCGAGGGCGTAATCCTCGCGCCGCAGATAGACCTTTTCCCAGTCGGGAGCCGACCCACGTTCTGTCCAGAGTTCCGCCAGCACTGTGTTTAGGAACGCCTTGAGCGTCTCCGTCGACTCCTTGGCGACCAGGAACTCCGCGGCGATGGTTCCCCAGGACCGCTTCGGGGAGATCAGTTGCGACACCCGGAACCCGGGGATCGGCGACCCAGGATTCTGCGGACGGTACTCGCCGCGCTCTACCATCTGCGATTTCTGGTTGTGCGGGATCAGCTCCCGGCACTTCTCGCAGCAGTAGGCGGCCTTCTCCGGCTTGCCCTCCGGCCACACAAGCCCGCCGTCGACGCCGTCGCTGAACACCAGGATCTGGAAGTGGTTGCACTTCGGGCACGGGACGAAGTACTCGCGCTGGTCGCTTGTGTTCCACGCAGCTTGGATTCTGCTCTCGCCGTCGACGGTCGGGGTCGAGCACATGATTACCTTCTTGTTGTGCTCGAACTCTCCGGTGCGCTGCATCGCCAGCGACACGGGATCGCCCTCCGATCCTGCGCTCAGGGGGTACCTGTCAATCTCGTCCAGCAACAGGTACCGGATCGGACGCATGGCCAGGCCGGACGGCGAAATGGCGCCGGTGAAGGTGATGTGCCCGGAGCCGTTGGCGAACACCTTGTGCATCGCCGTGTTGTTCGAATCGCGGGACTTCACCGCGGCGAGCTTCCCGCGAAGTGCCGGAGAGTGTCGGAACAGCGGCGCGACACGATCCTTGGAGAGCGCCTTGG
>JBAWDI010000134.1:0-6843 GCA_049590695.1 Bryobacteraceae bacterium | reverse complement strand
GCCGGACCCAATCCAGCGTATCAGGAGCTCAGCCTCTCATCGGCAAGCGACTCCCTCCGCTTCCGCCAGCAGTTAGCCCGCTAATTTGGACAGCAATGATGCCAACTGGATTCATCTGATTGGCAACATGCTGTTCCTGTGGGTATTCGGGGAGAGCGTGGAGGACATTCTGGGCCATGGCAAGTATCTGCTGTTTTACCTGTTATGCGGGCTGGCCGCCGGCATGGCGCAGATGGCCATCGACCCATCCTCGCGCGTGCCCATGGTGGGCGCCAGCGGAGCCATCGCCGGTGTCATGGGCGCTTACCTGGTGAAGTTTCCGAAGTCCCGCGTGGTGATGCTGTTCTGGTTCTTCTTCTTTTTCACCTTCGATCTGCCGGCCTGGTTCATGCTGATCTACTGGTTCGGGCTCCAGTTTGCCGGCGGACTCGGAAGCATCGCCCAGACGACCCAGGGCGGCACGGCGTTTTTCGCGCACCTGGGCGGGTTTGTGGCTGGCATTGTTCTGGTCTACACGATGGGCGCGCGCCAGCCCTACTGGCGCCGCCGCGATTTGCAGTGGTAACGCCGGCCCCGGAGCGGCGCGCGGCCACGCTATGATTGAAAATAATGCCGCAAATTCTTGACGGAAACCGCGTTCGCGACGAGATCATGAGCGATCTGAAGCCGCGCGTGGCGGCGCTCGCCGCGCGTACCCGTCCGCCCGGACTGGCGGTGGTGCTGGCGGGGCACGACCCGGGTTCTGAGATCTACGTCCGCAACAAAGTCGGAGCCTGCCAGGAACTGGGCATCCGGTCGGAGACGCTCACGCCGCCGGATTCCGTCTCCACCGAGGAATTGCTGGGCATGGTGGCGGAGTTGAACGCCCGGCCCGAGGTGGACGGTATCCTGGTGCAGCTTCCGCTGCCGCCGCGGGTGGAGGCCAAGCGCGTTGTGGCCGCGATCGCGCCGGCCAAGGACGTGGATGGGTTGCACCCCTGCAATATCGGCGCCCTGGTGGCGGGGACGCCGGGGCCGCGCGCCTGCACGCCCGCAGGCATCCTCGAACTGCTCAAGCGGAACGGCATCCCTATCGCCGGCAAGCGCGCGGTGGTGGTGGGCCGCAGCGATATCGTGGGCAAGCCGGTGGCTTTTCTGCTGCTCCACGAGCACGCCACCGTAACCATCTGCCATTCCAAAACGGCCGATCTCGCGGCGGTCTGCCGCGAGGCCGACATTCTGGTGGCGGCCATCGGGCGCGCGGCCATGATCACCGGCGAGTATCTTACGCCAGGCGTGACGGTGATCGACGTGGGCATGAACCGCATCCACGACCGCGGCGAGGTGGCGCGCATTTTCCGCAACTCCCCGCGGAAGCTGGCGGCTTTCGACAAGAAGGGAAGCGTTCTGGTGGGCGACGTGGATCCGTTCGACGTGGCCGAAAAGGCGGCCGCGTACTCGCCGGTTCCGGGAGGCGTCGGGCCGCTGACGATTGCCATGCTCATGTCCAACACCGTGGCAGCGGCGGAGCGCCGGGCCGGCGTATGTTGAAGGTGGGGCTCACGGGCGGCCTCGCCAGCGGGAAAACCTTGGTGGGCGAAGCCCTGGTGAGCAGCGGCTGTCTTCTGATCCAGGCCGACGAACTGGGCCATGAGGCGCTGGCGCCTGGCGGAGAAGCCTATGACGCCGTGGTGCGGGAATTCGGCCGCGAAATTCTGACGAGCGGCGGCGCAATCGACCGCCAACAGCTCGGCGCGCTGGTGTTCGCCTCGCCCGAGCGGCTGGCCCGGCTGAATGCGCTGGTGCATCCGGGAGTGGTGCGCCGCGAGGAGGAATTGATCGCCGAATTCGCCGCGCGCGAGCCGCGGGGCATCGCGGTGGTGGAGGCGGCCATCCTCATCGAGACGGGCAGCTATCGGCGCTTCGACCGCATCATCCTGGTGTGGTGCGCCGAAGAGCAGCAGGTGGAGCGCGCATTGCGGCGCGGCGGCGCGGAAGAGGGCGACGTGCGCGCGCGCATCAGCCGGCAAATGCCGCTCGCACAGAAACGTAAGTTCGCCGATTTCGTCATAGATACATCCGGGCGGAAAGAGGATACCTTGCGGCAGGCCCGGGCCGTCTACGAAGCATTACGGAGAATCGAATCATGAAAGTTCTGCGACCATTTCTCTGGGCCATGGTGCTGGTGGCCGGATTTCTGTACCTCACTTCGGCGGCGCATTGGGACGTGGGGCGCGTGCTGCAGCCGGTGCGTTCCGTGGGGCGCCTGTGGAGCGAGCCGGCGTCCGCCGAAACGGCCGGTTTTTCGGCCGACGAGCAGAACAACATCGAGATCTATAAGAATGCCCGCGACGCCACGGTGAATATCACCTCGACCCTATACCGCCAAGACTGGTTTTTCCAGGTCTATCGGCAGGAAGGCGCCGGCTCGGGGTTTATCATCAAGCCCACCGGCGAAATCCTCACCAATAACCACGTGGTGAGCGGCAGCGAGAAACTGACCGTCACGCTGGCGGACAAGAAAGTATACAACGCCAAGGTGCTGGGAATTGACGGGGCCAACGACCTGGCGCTGATCAAGATCGACGCGGGGCGCAAGCTCCCGTCTCTGCCGCTGGGCAACTCCGACACCCTGGTGGTGGGGCAAAAGGTGCTTGCCATCGGCAATCCGTTCCGGTTTTCCGGCACACTCACCACCGGGGTCGTCAGTTCGGTCGGCCGCGACATCGACACGGAAGACCGGCGTCTGGAGGGCATGATCCAGACCGACGCCGCCATCAATCCTGGCAACAGCGGGGGGCCGCTGCTGGATTCCCACGGCAACGTGATCGGAATCAACACCGCCATCTACGGCCAGCAGGGCAGCATCGGGATCGGCTTCGCCATGCCCATCAACCGCGCCAAGTCGATGCTGGAGGAATTCCAGCAGAACGGACACATTTCACGCCCCACGCTGGGCATCCGGACGGTCTACGTCGCCGGCGATTTGGCCGGCATGCTCGACCTGCCGCCGCAGGGTGGCCTGTTGATTCAGAGCGTGGAGCGTGGGTCGGCCGCGGAAGGGGCGGGTTTGCGCGGCCCTTCGAGAATGGTCGTCGTGGGCGGTTTCCAACTGGGCGTTGGCGGCGACTTGATCCTGGCGGCGGACGGCCAGAACATCGAAGACAACAACACACTGCCGCGCTTGTTGAACCGCAAACGCGGCGGCGACATGCTGGAGTTGACGATCTACCGGAACGGCCAAACTCAGAAGGTGCGAGTCAAGTTAGGCGAGGCTCCACAACAACTGTAGGTGGCGGGCCGCTACGCGACCGCAGCGCCTTTGGGGGCAATGTGGTCGGCGGCTACCTTATTCTTGCTTCCGGGCGGCCGGCCACGGCGTTTCAGGGTCATCTCCGACATCCAGGACGGCGGCCTCCCACGGCGCGGGGCACGCCCCTGCGCCAATCGCTCCAGGCTCAGAATCGCCCCTTCGATCTGTTCGCGCTCCGCCTTTAATTCGGCGAGAATCTTCGTGACATCCATTTCACTGGCCCTCTCGGCCGGCCTCGGCAAGGTTGCTGCCGCGGCCGAATTCTTAAGAAATCATTTTTATAACTTCAGTATACACTCGATTTATATATCAATCACTATTTATTTTCAAGACAAGACTGGGGATTTGTGGGCCAATTGCGAATACCCCGTGCCGGCTTGTGCGGTTCAGTACCGGGGCGGCGAAACCACGTCCTGGCGCCGTTTCTTCCAGTGGAAATAGAAAGGCAATCCGAGCAGAATCAGCCCAATTCCCATGAAGGATTCACGCGGACGGTCGAATAGGGTGGAGAATAACAATACGAATGCACCCAATATAAAAAGTACTGGTACGTATGGGTAGCCAAGAGTATGATACGGACGGTATAAGTTGGGTTGCTTTTTTCGGAGGACAATCACCGCGGCGGCGGTCATGCCGTACAGAATCCAACTGGCGAATATCACCAGGCTGAATAGGTCGTCGTACTTTCCGGAAAGCACCAGCACGGACGCCCATGCGCTCAATGTAAGAATCGAGACGCCCGGCGTGTGGTACTTCGGACTGACGCGGCCAACGGCGGAGAAAAAGTAGCCTTGCCGGGCGGCCGCGTAGGGGACCCGCGAGCCGGAAAGAATGGAACCGTTCAGGGCGGCAAAAATGCTGATCATAGCGGCGATGGCCACCGCATTGGCGCCTGGCCCGTCGAAGATCTTCCGCATCATTTCGGCCGGCGCACGATCGGCGCCAGCCACCTCCCTGGCCGTCAACACGTGAAAATACGCCCAATTGGCCAATAAATAGATGGCGATCACGGCGAGCGTTCCACCGATCAGCGCGAGCGGCAGGTTTCTTTGCGGTTTCCGAACCTCGGAGGAGACCATGCTCACGTTGTTCCACCCGTCATAGGCCCACAGCGCCGCCACCAGGGCGGCGATGAAGCCCGCGAATGTCAGGGGCGGGGTGCCCTCTGGGCCCGGGGGCCCGGCGGAAGGAGGGTGCGCATGGCCCAGGACCAGGCCGGAAAAGATAATCATGGCGATCAGCGCCACCTTGACGACGGTGACCGTCACCTGCACCTCGCCGCCGAGTTTGACGCCGTAGTAGTTCAGCCATCCCAGCAGGAGGATTAAACCCATGGCGAAAAGCTGGCCGTAGCGCAGTTCGAGCGGTCCGCCGTGAGGCCCCAGCGGAAGGGGCAGGGAATAAAAAACAGTATCGAGCGGCGCGTAGAAATTGGCCAAATAAACAAAGAAACCAGTCGCCAAGGTGGCGATCGACCCGCTTTTCGCAACCCACATCTGCGTCCAACTGTAGAGGAATCCCCACATGGGACCGTAGGCTTCGCGGAGGAATGCGTATTCGCCGCCGGCTTCCGGAATGGCCGCCGCCAGTTCCGCGTAGCTGAGCGCGCCGGCCAGCGAAAGCAACCCGCCCACCACCCAGACCAGGAACACCATGTGCGGGGTGCCGGCGCGCTGGATCATGGTCCTGGGCACCAAAAAGATGCCGCTGCCGATCACCGTGCCGACCACGATGGACGCGGCGGCCCAGGGTCCCAAATCGCGTTTCAGTTCCGTCGGCGTGGATGGTTTTTCCATTTCGGTTTATTCCTTGGCGTCGCCTTGAAACCATGATGCCATCAGCGCAAAGCAAAACGTGAAGGTGGTTCCGATGAGCACGTACCAGGTGAAGGCGATGGGCGTCCGGAAGCGGACGTAGAGGATGGCTGCGAGTCCCGCGGCTACGCCGGCGATGGCCGCACCCTCGCGCGGTTTCCGGGTGAGCACTCCCAGCAGAAAAACGCCCAGCAACATGCCCGAAGGGATGGAAGCGATGGTCAATCCGGCCTCGAGCACCGACTGGGAATGGCGCACGACGATGGCGATGCCCAAGAGCGCAAGGCCCCACGCGACGGTGGCCAGCCGCGCGATTCGTAGCGAGCGGGCATCGCTAGAGCCGCGGACCCGGAGAAAGTCCACCACCGTGGTGGAAGCGAGCGAGTTCAGAGCCGCGCTCAGGTTGGCCATGGCGGCGGCCAGAATGGCGGCGATCGCCAATCCGGCCACACCGGCGGGCAAGTGGTTCCAAATGAATTCCGGGTAAATGCGATCGGTCTGCCGGGGCGCGGGCGAGCCCGTTTCGCGGTAATAGACGTAGAGCAAAACGCCGATCAGGAGGAACAGGGTGAATTGAAAGAAAATCACGGCCCAGCTCGCCAGCAGCGCGGCGCGGCTCTGGCGCTCGTTGCGCGCGCTCAACAGGCGCTGCACCATGAGCTGATCGGTCCCGTGGCTGGCGGTGGTGAGGAAGCATCCGCCCACCAGCCCGGCCAAAAAGGTATAGGGGCGCGAGAAAAATGCCATGGTGGGGGAAAACCGGAAATCGAAAATCGAGAACTTGTGGGCCGCGCCGGCCACCGCCACCACGTGGGCCCATCCGCCCGGAATCTGGCCCAGAATCACGAAGAAACTGGCGATGGCGCCGAAGACGTAGAGGCTCATCTGCGCCACGTCGGTCCAGATCACCGCCGTCATTCCGCCTTCAAACGTGTAAAAGATCGTGAGCAGGACGATGAGGACGATGGAAGCGATTTCGCCGGTGCCCAGCACAATCGAGATGACCAGCGAGATGGCGAAGACCCGTACCCCTTCGGCCAGCGCGCGGGTCACCAGGAAGATGGAGGCCGTGAGTTTGCGAATGCGCTCGCCGAAGCGGCGGCGCATCAGCTCGTATGCGGTGAACATCTCTCCGCGAAAGTACTGGGGCAAGAAGAGGAACGAGATCACGATGCGGGCCAGCAGGTAGCCCAGGACAAGCTGCAGGAATCCGAGGTCGCCCGTGAACGCCAGCGCGGGCGTGCCCACAATGGTGAGCGTGCTGGTCTCGGCCGAGACGATGGAAAGGCTGATGGCCCACCATGGCGCGGTCCGGCCGCCGAGGAAGTAATCGCGAAGGGTGGTCTGGCCGCGGCGGAAATGCGCCCCGAACCAGGTGATGGCGGCCAGGTAGGCGAGGATGATCGCGAAATCCAGGTGGCGCATGAAAACAACGACTTCCAGCATAGCGTTGATCTGTTATGATTTGTGTTCGGAACTTGACGGGTGAAATCGGCGTCAAATGAGTTGCGCCACGAGACTGGTTCGGCTATACTTCCGCAAGTGCCCGTCTCGTTTGGGTGGATGGTCGGGGAAGCGGCGTTGGAGTTAGCATAGCGGATCGGCAGCCCGTTGCGGCCGGTTAAAAGCAGAAACAGGCAGGAGGCTCACGTGCATAGATTTTATCGGACGTTGAAAGGGATAGCGGCGCTCGCCGTTATGTATGCCGTCGTCATGGCGGGGACGGCGCAGCACGCC
>JBAWDI010000133.1:0-5448 GCA_049590695.1 Bryobacteraceae bacterium | reverse complement strand
TTTCCAACGTGGGCAAGCTCATTTCGCAGGAGTCCGTGCGCCTTGCCATCGCCGCGACCGTCGGCAAGATCATCCAGAAGATCACCAAGTGGGACCGGCTGGCGCAGGCCATGCTGGACGCCTGCATCGTCGAAGCCGGTACCGAGGAGATGGAGTGGGAGGGCGCGGCGCGGATGTACATCCAACACTACCTCTCGGAAACTGGCTTCATCCAGTCGATCGAAGGCCAACGGGTGCAGGAGCAGCGCAGGCCCATGGTCATCGACGCCAAGATCACCATCTGCGCCTCCGATATCCAGGTCTACGTCAACAAGACGATGTTCCAGAACTTGTCCGTTAAGGCCATCGCCGGCATGCTGGCGGCGCTGGGCGCCAAGAGCATGCGAGTCCGCGGCCAGGGGTTCAAGGAGCAGTCGCGGTGGGTCTTGCCGGCGGAAGAGTTCGACCCGCAGGAGTACTCGGGAAAGGGGGCGTCCGACAATGCCACAGAATGAACCGGACGCTACAGGCAGCCTCGAGGAAATCGGTCGCCGGGATCACGCCATCACGTCGGAGTACCGGATTTTCGGCCCGCCGGGAACCGGCAAAACAACCAACCTGACGCGCCAAATTCAACGCGCCGTGAACCGTTATGGCGCGGACTCGGTCCTGGTCACGTCCTTCTCGCGCACCGCCGCCGCCGAACTCGCTGGCCGGGAGCTTCCCATCTCCCGCGAGCGTGTGGGCACGCTGCACTCCCACTGCTGGCACGTGCTCGGCGGGCCGGAGATCGCCGAGTCGAACGTCAGCGAGTGGAACCGGGACAATCCAGCCCTCACGCTGACGCCGGCGAAGAAGCACAGCAGGCTGGATGGCGAGGAGGCGGCGGAAGATGATTCCGAGACGGAGAAGCCCGGCGACAAGGAACTCAAGCGCCTAAGCCGGTATCGCGGGCTGATGTTCCCGCGCGACGGCTGGCCGGCGACGCTCGTCGAATTCGAGAAGAGGTGGACGGAGTACAAGCGGGAAAACGGCTTGCTCGATTTTACCGATCTGATCGATGTGTGCCAGCGCGACGTGCACACCGCGCCGCGTAACCCGTCCGTCATCTTCGCGGACGAGGCGCAGGATCTGAACCGAATGCAATTGAAGCTCATCCGGAAGTGGGGCGAGCACGCGGAATACTTCATCTTGGCGGGTGACGATGATCAGACCATTTTTTCCTTCACGGGTGCATCGCCCGAGGCATTCCTCGATCCGGACATCCCGGAAGATCACAAGATCGTTTTGAAACAGAGCTTTCGGGTCCCGCGCTCGGTGCACAGGCTCGCGGAGGACTTGATCCGAAGGGTGGCGAGGCGCCAGGCGAAAAAGTACCTGCCCCGTCCGGAGGACGGTTCACTGGTGCGGTTCTCGCGCGGCGGCTACAAAAGCGCCGAGTTTGCCATCCTGAACACCGCTACCGAACATCTGGAGCGAGGCAAGACCGTTATGTTCCTGACGTCCTGCGGATACATGCTCCGGCCCATCATCGCGGTGCTGCGGAAGCATGGCATCCCTTTCCACAATCCCTACAGGAAATCGAACGGCTTTTGGAACCCGCTGCGCCACGGAAGCAGTGGATCGACAGTCAGCCGAATCCTCTCTCTCCTCATCGGGCACCCCGATTATGGCGCCGAACACCGTCCCTGGACGCATGGCGATCTGGCTGCCTGGGCCGAGCACCTCCAGGCCAAGGGCGTGTTGCGGCACGGCATCAAGAAGACCCTGGCCGGCTACGATCCGGCGCAAACCGCCACCATGGAACGTCTCGACGCCATCTTCGAACCGGCGGCGATCCAGTCGCTCATGGCGGCGTGGGACAAGGGCCAGCAAGAGTTGCTGGAGTGGTGGCGGGCTCGTGTGACCGCCGACGTGTATCCGCGCGTCCAGTTTCCTGCCGATATCGCCACCAGGCGCGGGCCGCATGCCCTGGCGGCGACGCCGCAGGTCATCGTTGGTACGATCCACTCCGTCAAGGGCGGCCAGGCTGACGTGGTCTACCTTTTCCCAGATCTCAGCCAGGCGGGCGAGGCGCAGTATGCGCGCGGCGGCGCGGCACGGGACTCCGTGATCCGGAAGTTCTACGTGGGTGTAACACGCGCCTATGAGGGGCTGTACATCTGCCGGGCGGAATCCTCACAGGCTATCGGAATCTGATTGATAAGACTGGACTTGCCTATGGCGTTGGACGAAGGTACCCTCCGGGCGCTGACTGGAGGTTACGAGTTGAAGCAGAGAGTGCAACATCCCAAGATCCAGGAGTGTAAGGATCGCGCCGCGCCGTATTGGTTCTTCCGCTACCGGCACGATGAAGCCCGACCGGGCGGTCTGGTGAAGACCACCCGTAAGCGCCACATCTGCGGACCCAGCAAGGGGCCACAAGCGATCAGCAAAAAGCAAGCAGAGATAATCCGCGACGATTTCCTACATGACCTGAACGCCGCGCCGACGCGCGCCGAGGCGGCGGTTGCGGCAAAGGTGCCGGACCCCGCGGTCGATCCCGGCCAGATCATCTTCGGCAAACTCGCCGATTTGTGGCGTCAGGAGTATGTCGAGAAAATCGCGGCCGGACGGCCGATGGTGGCGGCGCCCACGCGTGCGAAGTACGTCGCCGCGCTCGAGAATCACATTCTGCCCAGGTGGAAGGACGCGCGCATCGCCGAGCTGCGCGCGCGGGACGTCCTTGAGTGGCTCCAGGAGGAGGCAACGTCCTGGCACATGATGGCCGACCTGCGCGGCGTCATGAGCGGCATCATCACCAGGGCCATCGAGTGGGAGGTCTTCCCCGAGATGTTCGCCAATCCGATCCACCGCGTGAAGCTGCCGAAGAAGTGGGAGGTGCGGGAGAAGCGCATCCTGACAGAGGAGCAAACGGCTCTCGTGCTGGCCCGCCTCAACGAAGAAGGTAATCTGCTCATTTGCGAGACCTGCCTCGACACCGGGACGCGCATCTCCGAAGTCACCGGCCTCATGATCAAACACGTCGACCTCGAAAAAGGCACCCTCCAGATCGCGCAACGCAACTGGCGCGGCGATATCGACGTGCCGAAGACCGACAAGAGCAAACGCATGCTGGCGCTCGGCTGCCTGGCCGGCCGCTACCGGGACTGGATCGCCAAGCTCAAACACAAAGGCCCGGACGCCTTTGTCTTCCCCCATGAGGGAGACCCCAGGCAGCCGCGCTGGGACTCGGGCGTGCGCCAGGCTCTGAAGCGTGCTGCCAAAGCCGAAGGCCTCGACTTCCTCGGCTTCGGTCCGCACTCCCTGCGCCGCGCCAACATAACCTGGCGGCAGGAGGTCGGCGGCAGCAGCATCGAGGCGTCGAAGATCGCCGGCCACGCCAACACGAGGATTACCGAGGAGTACACCATCGTCCAGTTGAAACGGCAGGAGGAGTTGACGCGCCGGATTCAGGACAAACGGGCGAAGGCGGCCAAGCGCAGCCAAGGCCTGCAGGTCGTGAAGAGGGAAACCGCAGCTTGAACTTCAAGAACACCCGACCGATATGCCGCTTTGGGACCCCGGCGTGTGCAGCGCGTTTCCACCAGGCCGCCCAGGTGCCACTCCCTTCCTGAACGCGCACCAGTCGACACCCTTGTTCAGTGTTCCTGCTTCCCGGTGTGGTGCATAGCGACTGTAGTTCGAAGGCCAGGGTTCCCCCCCATCAATTTGCGAACCATTCGGACTCTGAAAGGTGAAACAATATGGTATCTGCTTATGAGCTTACGGGCCGACCATCTCTTCAAGTGTCGGGTGGTTGTCGCCCGCCTCGGCGAGATGGACCGGGCTGGCGCCAGGTGGTGGAACACTGCCGGGCTGCTCAGTTCCGTTGGGGTTTCCGCCCTCAAGCGTAACTTTCCCTACACGCACTGGTTTGCCCAAGCTCGTGCCGTTATTGCGGTGGCCGGCGCGAGGAGCTCCGAAGTTTTCCCTCTCCCCAAATCATGCGTGTCGCTCTGGAGCTTCCCTCCCGACGTGGAGGTTCGTCTCTCGGAGGAGTGGCCGCAGTGGATTGCGAACGAAACGGACTGGCGCCCCTTCTTTGAGAAGGTCTCCGAGCTTTCCGGTTTGAGCGTGACGGGCGCGCTCCAGGAGATGGGGCTCGCTCAAGACCCAGACATACAATTCGTCGAGTCGCTGAAGCGCTCGCACGAAGGTAAGGCAGTCCTCGTCCCGACTCGCGAGCCACTCGACGACACCGCCGTGATCCGTCTCGCACTGGGCTTTTCACACGGTGAACTAGGCAAATTGGCCGTCCCTTACATGCGGCTTGCCGGAGGTCAAGAGTGACCGCGGATCTTCCGAAAGAGGCAATCGTTTCGACGCGGCTGAGCCGGAAGGGCCCTTTAATTGACGAGACTTTCATCGCGTTCCAGCGCTGGAAACTAAACGAACCCCTCGGCAAGAACCTCGCGAGGCTGGAAAAGGAGAATCCATTCGGCGCCAAGAGTGAACGGTGGCTGAGAGAGGTCACGCGGACGCTCTCCACCCGATTCCGCGGCATCCGCGTTCGCCCACTCGTCCTCTTGGCTCAAGCAGGATGTCCTCTCGACACCTGGAAGCCTTGCCTCCTCTGGCACTTGGCTCGCCGTGATCTCCTCTACTACCAGTTCGGCATCGACTGGCTTTACCCGGCCTATCGCTCAGGCGCCTGTGCCCTTCGAACAAAGGACCTCATCGAGTTCGTGCGGAGGGTAACGGCGGGCAAGCTTAGCAAATCGAAGCAGCTAAGCGAATATGGCGCAACGCGTCTTGCACGCGACCTTTTGATGGCGGCCGAGCTGTTTGGCTTGATTCATGGAAACGTGAGCCGCACCTTTTCTCATAGTCATCTTCCAGGCACGAGTTTCCTGTACATCGCGCAGGCGATCGCGGAGACCTCGGGTGGGGGTCGGGTTTTGATCGATTCTGCCGACTGGAGGCTGTTCCTCTTGAGCCCTGACGACGTAGAGCACGAGTTTCACGAATTACACCAGTTTCAGAAAGTCCGAATCGAGGCTGCCGGAAGCCTGATCAGTCTGAAGCTCCCGGCCGCTTCTCTCGAAGAGTATGCCGCACAGGAGAGTAAGGAGAGGACCTGGAATGCCTGACTGGCTTGATCGCCTGACGGACGACCTGGAGCCAGCGCTGGCGAGTGCCGATCCTCGCATCGCCCTCAGCGCTTATCACGATATGCCGTACGCGATTTTCCGCTACCCCCCGGAAGATGAGTTCGAGTTGCGGCGCCAGGTAACGTTGCTGCGCACGCGGCTGGAAACGAATCACGCAAAACGCATTCAGGTCATCAGTCTGGCTCAATGTCTGAAGATCGCGATCGAATCCGAGATCCCCGTCAACCAACTGGCCCAGGCAGAAAAGACGGTCGGAGTGGGCGGGGTCATCGACACGGTGCACGAGATTCTGAGCCGCCGCGTCTCATTACCAGAT
>JBAWDI010000132.1:0-1651 GCA_049590695.1 Bryobacteraceae bacterium | reverse complement strand
CACTCGAGGAGGTCCAACGCCTCTTCCGGAAGAAGGTTGGAGCGGGGACCTAGGCAGGCGCGGCGACATTGAACTTGTGGAGGTCGGTTTTCGTGAGGATAGCCTCGTGCGGATAAGGCTCCAAGGTCGACTGGCTCTTCAAAACACTGCCGCCGAGCAGACCCTGCCGGACCGTTCGGGCTACACTGGGAGCGTGGATCTTTCGATTGAACTCGACCGCGAAGACGACGACAGGTGGATCGCCGAAGCTCTTGAGCTGCCGGGCGTGATGACGTACGGATCCACCCGTGAGGAAGCCATCAGCCACACCGAGAAACTGGCCATTGAGGTGATCGCCGGCCGGATCGCGCACGGTGAACTTCCTCATACGGCGCCGAGCGTGTCGTTTCGGGTGCTCAGTGAGCAACTGGCCGGCGACTAAGGCCAAGCGCGTGCTTCTTCGCTATTTGGCGAGGAGCTTTGAGAGGCCAGCTACCAGCGGCTCAAGGTCGCCGGTGACCACGTCCCACACGACATCTTCATCCACGTGCAGGTAGTCGTGAACAACCCTATGTCGCATGCCGACAATTGCCCGCCAGGGAATCTCAGGGTGCTGCTCCACGAAGCCCGTGCTCACCCTCCGTGCGGCCTCACCGATCACTTGAAGCAGGTGCGTCAATGCCAGGTCGAGGACTTCATCCCGGTCGAAGTCCTCCCGCGACTTGCCCCGGACAAGGTCAAGGGCCTTGCGGGCCGTGTCCAGCATATGCCCGACAAAGACGAGATCATCCTTCTGCATACTGTAGCTGGGCTTCAGCCAGGATTCGATCCCTAAGACGCGGATTCAAGTATTTGGGATTGACGAGGTCGGGGTGGCGTCCACCGCATAACTCGGAGAGCTCATCCTCGATCTGCTGCAACGCCACCAGCCCGGGACGATGTCCCGCTTCATACTCGACGAGAAAGTCGAGGTCACTCTGTGCCCGAAGCTCTCCCCGCACGGCAGAGCCAAACAGAGACAGGCGGACGATGTGATGGCGGCGGCAGAACCGCTCCAGTGCCGACTTGTCGAGGGTGATCGAAGATACTTGCGTCGCCATAAGCCTATGAACCCAATCTACGCTTGTCCTCTGGAGCCGTCAAATCGCGCTCGGCGGTCACGTTAGAACGGCATGCCCGCCGGCGGCCTCGAACGCCGCTTTGGCTTCCGCCTCGCGACTGAGTACCAGGTCGAGGACGCTCTGGAAGTCCGGCAACTGGGAAAGCGGCCGCAGCCATGGATCGCTCTGCAATGCCGTCGAGCAGAAGAACCCCTCGGTTACCAGGTCGCGCATGGTCCTTAAGGCGTCCGCATGCGCTCCGTCGCGGGCCAATTGCCGCGCCAGGTAGAATTTGATTTCCGGATCCCATGCCGGCTGCGCCGCGAGTGCCTGCCTGACAATCTCAAGGCTCCGGGCATAATCGCCCTGGAGGAAGAAACGCAGGGACTCGACCATGGCCGGAAATTGTCCGCCCGGACAACTGCGCCGGCGCAACAAATCGGCAGCCTCGGCCTCCCGCCCGGATACCGCCAGAACCGCCAGATCCAGATAGAAGAGAGTGCCCGGCGGGTACCACGCAAGCGTGCTCGGGTAGTCTCCCAGCAGGAAAAACGTGTGGGCCACACTGGTCA
>JBAWDI010000131.1:0-1946 GCA_049590695.1 Bryobacteraceae bacterium | reverse complement strand
ACCCGCCGGTGCTGTTCCTGGACGAGCCGACTTCGGGTGTGGATCCGATTGCGCGCGGAGCGTTCTGGGATCTGATTCACGATCTGGCTGAGACCGACCACACCATTTTCGTGAGCACGCATTACATGGACGAAGCCGAATACTGCGGCCGCCTGGCGCTGATGTACCGCGGCAAAGTGATCGCGCTGGGGTCGCCCGCCGAGTTGAAGCAGGGCCTCACCTCTCACAGCCTGCTGAACCTGGATTCCTCGGAGCCGCTCGAAACCATGCGCGCGCTCGAAAGCCTGACGGGCGTGCTCGACGTGGCCGTGTTCGGCGGCGGGCTGCACGTGACGGTGGACGACGCGGAGTCGACCATCGCGCGTATGCGGCGGGCGCTGGCGGCGAAGGGAATCGACGTGAAGCGGCTGGAGCGCATCGAGCCATCCATGGAGGACGTTTTCGTGGCCATGATCGAGGCCGAGGAGCGTAAGGCGGCATGAGCTCCCGTCGCTTGCGGGCCATCTTCGTCAAGGAACTGCACCACATCACGCGCGACGCGCGCAGCCTGACGCTGGCGCTGGCGACACCGGTGATGCTGCTGCTGCTGTTCGGTTTCGCGCTGAGCCTGGATGTGGACCGCATCCCCACCCTGATCTACGACCAGGACCAGACCCAAGCCAGTCGAGACCTGATCCGGCAGTTCCAGGCGTCGCGGTTCTTTGAAATCCGCGGATTTGTGGACAACTACGCCACCGTCCAGCGTGCCATCGACCGCAGCCAAATCCTGATGGCCGTGGTGATTCCGCGCGATTACTCGCAAAACGTGGGCGAAGCGCGCGAGGCGCCGGTGCAGATTCTGCTGGACGGCAGCGATTCGAACACGGCTTCCATCGCGCTGGGCTACGCGGAAACGGTGGTGCAGGATTACTCGCTGGAGCTGCGTACGGACATGATGAACCGGCGCGGCGGCGAGCGCATCGTGCCGCCGGTGGATGCGCGGCTGCGCGTCTGGTACAACAGCTCGCTCGAATCCAAGAACTACGTGGTGCCGGGGCTGATCGCGGTGATCCTCATGATTATCGCGTCGCTGCTCACTTCGCTCACCATCGCGCGCGAGTGGGAAATGGGCACCATGGAGCAGTTGCTTTCCACTCCACTGCGGCCCGCCGAGATGGTGCTGGGCAAGATGCTGGCGTATTTCGTGGTGGGGCTGACGGATTCCGCCATCGCCGTCCTGGTGGGCGTGTACGTGTTCCGGGTGCCGTTCCGCGGCAGCGTGCCGCTGCTGGTGGTTTCGACCTGCGTGTTCCTGATGGGCGCGCTGTTCTGGGGCATTTTCATTTCGGCGGCCACCAGAACCCAACAGAAGGCGTATCAAATCAGCCTGCTGACCTCTTTCCTGCCGGCGCAACTGCTGTCCGGGTTTGTGTGGTCCATCGAGAGCATGCCGAAGGCCATCCAGGTGATCACGTACGTGGTCCCGGCCCGCTACTTCGTGACGATATTGAAGGGCGTATTCCTCAAAGGCGTGGGGCTGAACGTGCTGTGGGGTGAGCTGGGATTCCTGGCGCTCTACGGCGCCATCGTCTTTCTCCTGGCGACGCGCAAACTGAGCCAGAAGGTGGCGTGAACTATGTGGGAACGAATCCGAGTCATGCTGCGGAAGGAATTCATACAGGCGTTGCGCGAGCCGCGCATGCGGGTGTTGCTGTTCCTGCCGCCGCTGTTACAGTGCATCATATTCGGTTACGCCGTGAACCTGGACGTGGACCACGCGCGCATCGCCTGGATGGATATGGACCGCACCCCCGAGAGCCGGGACCTGCGCGACCGCTTCGAGGGATCGGGCCGCTTCGCCGTAGTGGCCATGCCGGCCAATGAGGAACAAGTCCAGAGCGTGCTCGACCGCGGCCAGGCGCAAGCCGTGGTGCGCGTGCTGCCGGGCTTCGCGCGCGACCTGGCGC
>JBAWDI010000130.1:0-5505 GCA_049590695.1 Bryobacteraceae bacterium | reverse complement strand
CCCATAAGCTGGGCGTCATCCAATCTTGGGAAGAGTTGGAGAAGGGAGAAAAACAGCCCACGGCTGTTTTTCAACTGAAGTACCGGAACAGAAAGACCAAGGGAGGAAAATAACCCATGGCAACTTTCAAACCGAAGTACCGGGACAAGCACGGCACGCTGGTCAAGTCTAACGTTTTCTGGTACGAATTCACCTATGCAGGCAAGCGCATTCGGGAGTCTGCCAAGACCACCCGGAAGACCATTGCCGTAGAAGCTGAGAAGCGCAAGCGGCTGGACCTGGAACGCGCGCGCGCGGGTCTTCCCGTGGAAGCCCCTTCTACGCGCATCAGCACCGTCCTGGACTGCACGAAGGCATACCGCACAGCCTTTGACCAGGGGCACCGCGAAAAGTCCAGGGCGTGGGTTGCGGAACGGCTGGCACATGTGGAACGGCTGTTGGGAACTGCCTTGCTGCCGGATCTGACGGAAGACCGTATCCGGGCCTACTTGCGGAAACGGGCTGGTGAAGGCGTAGGGGGCCGGACCATCAACATGGAGCTTTCCCTATTGGCGCGCGCCATGGGAAAGACCTGGACAGTACTTTGGCCCAAGGTGAAGCACAATGAGGAGCCAAAGGACACGGGCCGCGCACTGGCACCGGAAGAGGAAGCCCGGCTGCTCAAGGCCGCTGCGGACTCTGGGTCCTGGGTCCTGGAAACCTTCATCCGGGTCCTGTTGCTTACGGCCATGCGCTGCGGGGAACTCCTGAAGATGCGCTGGCAACAGGTGGATTTTGAAAACCGCACCGTGACCGTGGGCAAGGCCAAGACGGACGCGGGCACCGGGCGTCAGATTCCGATGAACCAAGAGCTATTTGACGCGCTCAAGGACCATGCCCAGTGGTTCACCAAGCGCTTTGGCCAGACGCTACCGGAACACTTCCTGTTCCCCGCAGGCAGGCGCTGGCCGGATGATCCCACCAAGCCTACCGGGTCCTTCAAGAAAGGCTGGGGCGCGGCCCGTAGGAAAGCCAAGGTTCAATGCAGGATACATGACTTGAGGCATACTGCCATCACGAAGCTGGCCGAGTCTGGGGCGTCCGATTCCACCGTGATGGGCATTGCCGGGCACCTGTCGCGCGCCATGATGGAAAGGTACTCTCATATTCGGATGGCTGCGAAACGTCAGGCCGTGGAATCGCTGAATCTGAAACCCAAAGTCCGGGCCACTCCCCAAAGTTTCCCCCAAAGTGAAAGCCAATTGCGCAAAGTGCCAGAAAACAAGGCGTCCTAAGCGCTTGATTCCTATGGTGGGCGGTCGCGGGCTCGAACCGCGGACCTCCTGCTTGTAAGGCAGGCGCTCTAACCGGCTGAGCTAACCGCCCATGGGGGGCCTTTGTCGATTTTAAGCCATTTTCGTCCCGAATGGGCGTGGCTAGTAATGGGAGTTTAGTATCGGAAGATCTCTTGAAACGCTTGCCAACGGGGGGTGAACGGGTGTACATCTGGATTGTCCGGCATTCCGAAACGGGAATTCCGGCCTAAAGTAACGGGTTTTTTCGATCGTAGCGGAGGATGAAATGAAAAAGTATGTATGGACGTCGATAGCGGTGGCGCTTCTGCTTCCGGGGGTTCTTGCGGCGCAGCGCGGCTACCCGCCACGGGATGGACGGACTGCGAATATCTCGCGTGTGGTCGCCGACTGCGAGGCGCGCACCAACCAGTTCCAGGTTTCGTTGCGGGCGGCGCTGGATCCCAGCGCGATCAACGGCACCAGGCGCGAGGATCAACTGAACACGGACGCCGAGCGCCTGGAACGCGCGATGAACAGGGTGCGGGAAGCGTGGAACCGGGAACACGACCCGCCCAAGACGCGCCACTTCGTGGACGACGCGATCTCGGCCGGCCAGGACATCAACCGGACTATGGTCAGGCGGCGGCTGAATCCCGATGTGCAGCGTCAATGGGACGCCGTGCGCGGGGAACTGAACCGGCTGGCGGCGGCCTTCGAACTGCCCCGCATACGGTGGTAAGAGACATGCGAACAATAGCGCTGGCGGCTGCCCTGATCGCGGGATACTCCACGGCACCTGTGTTGGCCGCGCAAGACCAAAGCGGTAAGGCCAATATCGAACGCGGCCTCGAATCGAATTACATGCCCACGAAACTGGCCGGAATCGGCGACAGGCTCAGGTTCACGCAACTGGGCGCCGTCCTGGTGGTTCAACTGGACGGAATGGCTGCGAGTCCGATTACGGAATTCACCTTCGGCAACACTTATAAGGACGGGCGAATCAAGCGTTCGTTGGCGGGATCGCTGATCCACCAGGCGAATTCGGTCAGGGACCTTCGGACCGGGGACAGAGTGTACTTGCTGAAGACCGAGGTCAAGGATACCGGGGTGGTTTTCAACGTGCAAACGTGCGACCTTTGCGATGGGTCCCCCGCGGATCTGGCGCAGATGCCCTACCGCGCGGCGTTGACGTTCCAGTATCCCAAAGGGTATTGGAATCATACCGGCTACGCGCAAATCCAGCAGACGATCGGCGAGGTATTCGCCTTTGCCGATGGTCCAAACGCAGGGGCGCAGCCGAACTTGGAGCCGGTTGCGCCCACCGGCGCGCAGGTCGCACAGCAGCAGCCACCACCGCCGCCGCAGCAGGAACCGGTGAAGATCGGGCTTGGACAAACTACCGACCAGGTGGTGGCCAGCCTGGGCCAGCCGGACAAGGTGGTTGATCTGGGGAGCAAGAAGATTTACATTTACAAGGACCTGAAGATCACGTTCGTAGACGGCAGAGTCTCGGACGTGCAATGAGGCGGCGGTTGCTGCCCAAGAGACGTTTGTGACAACACATGGAGAATCCTAATGAATCATTTTCGAACCCGTAAAGCCGCTCTCCGCGGATCGATTGGGACGGTAGTCATTGTGCTGCTGTTCGCATTCTCCGCCGCCGTGTACGCCCAAAACAAGAACAAAGACGAGAAAAAGGGCGGAACTGCCTCCGCGCCAGCCAGATCGGCGGCGCCCGCTCGTCAGGCCCAGCCCGCTCGCCAGACCAACGCTCAGCCGACTGGCCGAACCACCGGTCGGGCGACTCCTCAGACCACCACGACTCAGCCGACGCGCCCGGCCACCACCACAACTCAGCCGACGCGTCCGACCACCACCACTACGACTCAGCCGACGCGTCCGACCACCACTCAGACCACGCCTCCGAACACGGGGCAGCCGGGCCGCCAGAACACCGGCCAGTTCGGCCGTCAGAACACCGGCCAGACCACGTCTCCGAACACGAACCAGCCGGGCCGCCAGAATACCGGCCAACAGTTCGGCCGTCAGAACACCGGTCAGACCACGCCTCCGAACACCGGGCAGCCC
Source organism: Bryobacteraceae bacterium (assembly GCA_049590695.1). Lineage (GTDB taxonomy): Bacteria > Acidobacteriota > Terriglobia > Bryobacterales > Bryobacteraceae > Fen-178. The sequence goes on along the minus strand of JBAWDI010000130.1, from coordinate 2,143 downwards.
GGCCGCCAGTTTGGGCAACCGCAAGTCACGAGATACCCCAACGGCCGGCCGCAGACCGTTCGCACATCGAACGGCGGAATGGTCAACCGGGATCAGAGTGGCCGGGTGCGCGAGGTGCACACGCCGGGAGGGGCGGTGATCACGCATCGGCCGGACGGCGTGCGGCGTGTTGAAGTGGCGCGCCCGGGCAACCAGCGCATCGTCACCAGCGCGGGAGGGCGCGGCGGTTATGCGCAGCGTCCGCTGATGGTTCACAACCAGGCGTTTGTGCAACGGACATACTACTCGCACGGGCAGGCCTATGCCCGCGTCTATCGTCCGTTTACCTATAGGGGAGTGGCCATGGAGATGTATACTCCCGTGCGGTTCTACCGGCCTGCGTTCTATGCGTACGCCTATCGCCCCTGGCTCACGCCGGTGTCTTATAGCTGGGGATGGGCCGGCAGTCCCTGGTTCGGCTTCTACGGGGGTTATTTTTCGCCCTACCGGGTATACGCGGGTCCGGCGTTCTGGCTGACGGACTATTTGTTTGCCATGACGTTGCAGGAGGCATACCAGGAACGAATGGACGCCAACCTGCAAGGCGGGGGTTACGCCGCCGGCGGCCCGATCGGTCTCACACCGGAAGTGAAGCAGTTGGTGGCGGACGAAGTGCACCGGCAGCTTGATATGGAAGCGGCGGAAGGCCAGTCCATGACGGCCAACGGAGGCGCGGGCGACGTCATGGCCCCGGTATTCTCCGACAATATTCCGCATATTTTCGTGGTCTCCAGCGCCCTCATGGTGGACGACCGTGGGCCGGGGTGCGCGATCACCGAAGGCGATGTGCTGCAACTCCGTCCGGGGTCGTCAAACGGCGCCACCGCGGACACGATCGTGCTGGCCAGCAAGGGCACGGACTGCCGCAGGGGCAGCGTGGTTTCCGTCCAGCTTGCAGACTTGCAGGAGATGCAGAATCATATGCGCGCGACTGTGGACCAGGGCCTGGCGGAACTCCAATCGCGCCAGGGCAGGGGTGGACTGCCACCGCTGCCCGCCGCTGCCGCGGCCGCCCCGGTGGCTTCACCCATCGCCGCCGCGGTACAGCCAGACCCGAATGTCGCCACCGAGCTCAGCCAGGCGGCGCAGGAAGCCACCCAAGGGGAGCAGGAGGTGGTCGACCAGAGCGCGCCAACCGATGCTGGGAATGCCGCCGGGCCGGTGACCATCTCCCTTGGACAATCGATCGCCGACGTGGAATCGATGAATGGGAAACCCGACAAGGTCATCGACCTCGGCGCCAAGAAGATCTACGTGTACAAGGACCTGAAGATCACCTTCACCGACGGGAGGGTGAGCGACGTCCAGTAAGCGTGGCGTGGTGAATTGACAGGCGAAAGCACCCAATGCCACTTAAATAAGCGGCGGCGGGGTCCAGAATAAATCGTGGGTCGCAGGCCGACGCCCTTGTCGGCCTCTTCGGGCGAAGCGCGGACCCGCCCCACGAATTCGGCAGCATTACAGTTCCTAGCGGTCCGCGGCGCACCGTGGAGCAGGCGTTTCGCCTGCCATGCCGGTATTCTTACCGGCATTCCCCGAAGAACGTCGGCACGGACGCCGACGTGGCGACCTAAAAGGTCGCTCCACGGATCGAGCGCGGGCGCATTTCTTGCGTCGCACCACACTGGGCTTATTTAAGTGGCATTGGGCGCTTTCGCCTGTCAAACAGGGAGCAAATCTACTCGAGCGTGTCGGCGATGCTCTCGGGGATCGGGCCGGCCATGTCGCGGAGCTTCGCGAAGAGCGCATCGTAAAGGGCAGCATACGCCTGGAGTGACGGGTCGGGCGCGTTTTTCAGCGCCACCTCGAAAGTGCGGCGCATGTGGCGCACGGAGACCAGCAGGAGTCTTACTTCGTCGTCGGTGAAGCCAAAGGTTTTCGGCATAGGAAGAGTGCGGCGAGCGCGGCCAGCCAGGAGAGCGCGCTCAAAACGGCCATGAGGCGCGGTTCGGCGGTCGCGCGGTAGTGGAGCTCGATGTGCGTGGCCGCGGCGGCGGCTGGGCGCAACACCATGAATCCCAGGTTGTCGATCTCGATGGGGATGGCGCGGCCATCCTGGAAGGCCCGCCAGCCGGGGTCGGCGTTGACCCGCACGGCCACCAGG
>JBAWDI010000129.1:0-5932 GCA_049590695.1 Bryobacteraceae bacterium | reverse complement strand
GGGCCTGGCGGTGCACGAAGAGACCGCGGTTTCGCCGGAGTGGGGAGACCGCCTGGATCCGCACGTCATCATGGCCATCAGGGATAAGAAGCTGCTGCCGGTGGCGGAGTTGGACCGCGGCTTCGTGCATCCTACCGGCCAAGAGCAGGTGATGGTGAGTTACTTCCCGGCCGGCCGCATCTGCGATTACATCAACGACAAGTGGGGCTGGGCGACGCTGCTCGCCATGCTACGCGATTTCGGCAACGACGAGGACACCGCGACTGTCATCCGCAAGGAATTGAAGATCGAACCGGCCGAATTCGACAAACAGTTCGTGGCGTTTGTCGAAGCCGGCACTAAGAACGTGGTGGACCACTTCGACGAATGGCAAAAGGGACTGAAGCAGGTCAATAGTCTGGCCAAGAGCAAAGACTACGACGGCGTCATCAAGGAAGGCGTAGCCATCCGCGACATGTATCCGGACTATGTCGAGGAAGGCAGCGTCTACGAGTTTCTGGCCAGCGCGTACCTGGCCAAAGACAACAAGCCCGCGGCCATCGACGAGCTAGAGCGCTATGTCAAAGCCGGCGGGCGCAATCCCGACTCCATCAAGCTGCTCGCCAAGCAGCTCGAAGACGCCGGCCGCAAGAAGGAAGCCGCGGACGTGCTGGTCCGCCTCAACTACATCTATCCGATGGATAACGACCAGCACCAGGCGCTGGGCGCGCTGTGGATGGACGCGGGCAACCTGGCCGGCGCTATCGCCGAGTTCCGCGCGGTGGTGGCGCACAATCCCATCGATCCGGCGCGGTCGCACTACGACCTGGCGCGCGCCTACCAGTTGAACCACGAGCCCGAGCAGGCCAAAGACGAATTGCTGGCGGCCCTGGAAACCGCCCCATGGTATCGCCCCGCACAAAAGCTCTTGCTGGAATTGACGACAAACGAAGCTAAGTGAGAATGGAACATCATGTCAACAACCGCGACTCCGCAGATTGATTCCGAGGCTTTGAGAAAGCGCATCCAGCGCTTCCGCCAGGTGCACTCCGAGATCGTGACGCAGGTCCACCGCGTGATCGTGGGCCAGGAGGAGGTGCTGGAACAGGTCATGATTGGCCTGTTCGTGGGCGGCCATTGCCTGATCACCGGCCTGCCGGGCACCGCCAAGACCCTGCTGGTGCGCACGCTGGCGCAGACGCTCGGCCTGGTTTTCAAGCGCATCCAGTTCACGCCGGACCTCATGCCGAGCGACATCACCGGCACCGACATTATCGAAGAGGACCCGGTCAGCGGCCGCCGCACCTGGACCTTTGTTCCGGGGCCGATCTTCGGCAACATCCTGCTGGCCGACGAGATCAACCGCACTCCGCCGAAGACCCAGAGCGCGCTGCTGGAGGCCATGCAGGAGATGGCCTGCACGGTGCGCGGCAACAACTACAAGCTGCCCGCGCCGTTTTTTGTGCTGGCGACGCAGAACCCCATCGAGCTGGAGGGCACCTACCCGCTGCCCGAAGCGCAGCTCGACCGCTTTCTGTTCAACACGGTGCTCGACTACCTTACCGCCGATGAAGAACTGGAGGTGGTGGACCTTACGACCGTCACCACCATCCCGCACGCGGACCCGGTAACGAACGCCGCGGAGATCCTGGATTTCCAGCAGTTGGTGCGCATGGTCCCGATCGGCGAGAGCGTGGCGCGCCACGCCGTGGACATGGTGCGCGTGTCGCGTCCCCGCGACGAGTCGTCGCCCGACTTCGTCAAGAAGTACGTGAACTACGGGGCCAGTGTCCGCGCCGCACAATTCCTGGTGCTGTCGGCCAAAGCGAGGGCACTGATGCGGGGGCGGTATCACGTGAGTTATGAAGACATCCGGGCGATGTATATTCCGATTTTGCGTCACCGGCTGTTACTGAATTTTCATGCGGAATCGGACCGGCTGAATCAGGACGATATCTTGAAGCGGATACTGGAGTGGAAGCCGGCTCCCAGGGAGTAGGCGTCATTTCGACGCGGAGACGCGGAGACGCTGAGATAAGAAAAGAATGAATGAAAAGTCAAAACCTGAGAGAGCAGAGGAAGCGGAGACACTTGGCATGCCTCGGGAATCCTGTTTGGCGGAGAATATCCTGACGGATAAGATCATTGGCGCTGCGATTGAGGTTCATCGGCATTTGGGGCCGGGGTTGCTGGAGGCCGTTTATGAAGAATGCCTTTGTTACGAACTGAGTCAAATGGGACTCAAGTTTCAAAGACAGGTGCATTTGCCGATCAATTATAAAGGCATCAAATTCGAGTCCGCGTACAAAATGGATTTGGTCGTGGAAGATTTGATAGTAATCGAACTCAAGGCAATTGAGGATACGCTGCCGATCCATGCGGCGCAACTCTTGACCTATCTCAAATCCTCGAACAAGCGGGTTGGTCTCCTCATCAATTTCAATGTGCCAATCCTGAGAAACGGCCTCAAGAGAATCGTGAATCACTACGCAGGGCCTCGACCAACACCGAGTGTCTCCGCTTCCTCCGCGTTCGAACCTCTTAATCTCTCATCCTCTCCGCGTCTTTCTCCGCGTCTCCGCGTCTCCGCGTCGAATACTGAGCCCGCGCCGAAGAACGAACCCGCATCGAACGGTAGGCCCCACTGATGCTACAACGCTTCCTGGACCCATCCACGCTGGCTTCCATCTCGGGGCTGGACCTGGTCGCTAAGACCGTGGTCGATGGGTTCGTGGCGGGCCTTCACCGCTCCCCCGATTTCGGGTTTTCCCAGGAGTTCGCCGAATATCGCGCTTATTCCCAGGGCGATGACCTCCGGCATGTCGATTGGAACGTGTTTGCCCGCACCGAAAAGACCTTTCTCAAGCGCTACCGCGGGGAGACGAATACCCAACTGCTGGTTCTGCTCGATACCTCGGCCTCCATGGCGTATGGGTCCGGGGCGGTCACCAAGCTGGATTACGCGCGCTTCGTAGCGGCGTCGTTGTGTTACATGGCTCATGTGCAGCGGGATGCCGCGGGGCTGATCGTGTTCGATGAGGATGTGAGCAACTATGTGGCGCCTTCCACCAGACAGGGACAGCTTTTCCGGCTGCTGCACGCTATCGAAAAGGCCGAAGCGGGCACACGCACCGATTTTGCCAAGCCGTTCGCGCATTTTCAGAATTTCCTGCACCGGCGCGGCATCGTGGTGGTGCTCTCGGACTTCTACGAGCGGCCGGACATCATCGTCAAGACCATCGAGCCGCTGCGCTACCGGGGAAATGACGTCATCCTTTTTCACTTGCTCGACCCGCAAGAGATCAAGCCGAAATTCCGCGAGCCGGTGCTGCTGGTCGATATGGAAAACGCGGCCGACGCGCTGGAAGTTTCGCCCGAGTATACGCGCGACGAGTACCCGCGGAAGATCGATTCGCACATCGAGGCGCTTCGCTCGGCGGCGCGCGGCGCGGGCATGGAGTACTTTCTCATGAATACCGCGCGGCCGCTGGATGAAGGGCTGCGCGAGTACCTGGCCGTGCGCAAGGGGAGGCTCTAGATGGGCTTCTTCACGCCCTGGTTTCTGGCCGGCGCGGTGGCCGTGGGTCTGCCTGTCTGGCTGCATCTTCTGAAGAAACACAAGACCACGCCGCTGCCGTTCAGCTCCCTGATGTTCTTCGAGCGCCGCATACAAAGCTCCATCAAGCACCGGCGGCTGCGCTACCTGGTGCTGTTGGCGCTGCGGATGGCGCTGATCCTGCTGATCGCGCTGGCGTTTGCGCAGCCTTACGTGCGCCAGGCGGTGGCGCCGGCCAGCCGCATGGGGGAAGTCACCGTGCTGGCCATTGACGACTCTCTCAGCATGCGCGCCGGCAACCGGCTGGACGAGGCCAAACAGATGGCCCGGCGCATGGTGGCGGGGCTGCGCCCGGGGCAGCGCGCGCAAGTGCTGGCGTTCGGAGCGCGAGTGCAGGCGATGAGCGAAGTGACCGACGATCATGCGCCGCTCAACGCCGCGATCGATGCCATCGAAAGCTCCGACGCGCGCACGTCGTTCGCGGAACTGGCGCGCTCGCTGCGCTCCATCGCGCAATCGATCCACCTGCCACTGGCCGTACACCTCTATTCGGACATGCAGCAGTCCGGCATGCCGGCAAATTTCAACGATCTCCGGTTGAATGCGGCCGTGCGGCTGGAGCCACACCCGTTGGAGACCAAGGAAGTCCCCAACTTCACGGTGGAGAACGTGGTGGCGCCGCGGCGGGTGTACGACAGCCGCAAGTCGCGCGTGCTGGCCACCATCGCGGGTTTCGGCAATGCCAAGGCCACGCGCAATGTTTCGCTGGCGCTGAATCATCGCGTGCTTGAGACCAAGACGGTCGAGGTCCCGGAGAACGGACGCGCGACGGTGGAGTTCCTCTCGCTCGAAGTGCCTTACGGGAATAACCGGGGCGAGGTGCGCATCGATTCCGCCGACGCGCTGGCGGCCGACGACGTTTTCTACTTCTCGGTGGAGCGCACCGACCCGCGCCACGCCCTGTTCGTCCACGAGGCCGAGAACAGTCGCGATTTGCTGTATTTCAAAGCGGCGCTGGAGGCCTCGGGGCAGTCTGCCTTCGATCTGGACCCCGCCACGCCGGATCAGACCGCCAACCTCTCGCCAGGCAAATACGCGTTCGTGGTGCTTTCCGACGTGGGCGCGATCCCGGCCGCCTTTGAAGATCGGTTGCGCGAGTACGCGCGCGGCGGCGGCTCGGTGCTGATCGCCCTGGGCCACATGTCGGTCGAGCGGGCACGCGTGCCGGTTACCGGAGATCGCATCGAAGAAACGCGCTACGCGGGGCGGGAAGGCGAGCGCTTCCAGACGGCGGCCTGGCTGGACCGCTCACACCCATCCATTTTGAAGGACGACCGCTGGGACGACGTCAAGTTTTACCAGGCCATCCGCGTGGCGCCCGGCCCAGAGGGCGCCCCCGCGCGCGTGGCGGCCCGGCTCTCTGACCAGACGCCGCTGCTGATGGACCACCAGGTGGGCGAAGGCCATGTCCTGGTGTTCGCCTCCACCTTCGACAACGTGGCTAACGATTTTCCGTTGCACGCCTCGTTCGTGCCGTTCATCCAGCAGACCGCGCGATACCTCGGCCGGCTGGACGAGGGGTCTCCCAGCGTGCTGGTCGGCTCTTTCGAGGAGCTGCGCGATTCCAGGGAGAAAGGCTCGGCGGTGGAAGTGGTGGACCCCCAGGGCGGCCGCGTCCTTTCGCTCCAGGAAGCTACTCAGGCGCAGAACATTCAGTTCACCTCGGCCGGTTTCTACGAGATCCACCGGCCCAACCGCGCCGATGAGCTGGTGGCCGTGAATGCGGACCGCCATGAGTCCGACCTGACGCCGGCCCCGGCGGAGACACTGGCGTTGTGGCAGAATACAGCTCAGGGGTCCTCCGAGGGCGGAGCGGCGGCGGCGGGAGAGCGGAAACCGCTGTCGCTCTGGTGGTATGTCATGCTGGTGGTACTGGCACTCGCCGTAAGCGAATCGCTGTTGGGAAATCGACATCTGTCCGTGGACAAGGAGGCGGCATGAATCCTTTGGATCGCCTGTCCGAATATCTGGGCGTTATAGAGCGCCGGCTGCGATGGCTGACGTTGTCGCGCGGCGCTGCGGTCACCGCGGCCGCGGCCCTGGCTCTGACGGTGGTGGCCGTGCTGGCGGCCAACTACTTCGCCTTTTCCAACTGGAGCGTGCTGGGCGCGCGGGTGTTTCTTTTTCTGGGGCTGGCATTCGCCCTGGCGGCGGCGCTGATCGTGCCCGTGATCCGCCTCAACCGGCCGCGCGCGGCGCGTGCCGCCGAGCGCTAGTGTCCCCAGTTCGAAGAGCGCCTGCTCACCTTCAGCGAGCGCGTGGAACAGAACCCCCGCGATCCCTTTCTGGAGTTGCTGGCGGCCGATACGCTTCCGGTGGCCGAGCAGACCGAGCCGA
>JBAWDI010000128.1:0-12730 GCA_049590695.1 Bryobacteraceae bacterium | reverse complement strand
ACCCTAGAGGGCGCCCGCGGGATTGCCGCCAACACTCCCCTCCAGGTATCGGCCGCGCGCGCCGCGGTCGGGCAGGCCACGGCCCGCTATCAATCGGGGCTGGGGAACATAGATGAGGTGGCGGAAGCGCAGCGCCTGCTCACGCAAGCCGAAATCGACGATGCGCTGGCCCGCCTGGGCGTCTGGCGCGGGCTGCTGGGAGTGGCCGCCGCCGCCGGAGACATTCAGCCATTCCTGGCGGAGGCAAGTCAGTAACATGCGCCTCGTCTTAGCCGCGCTTGGCAGACCGTTGACCGTGGTGGTGGCCCTCATCGCGATCGCCCTGTGCGCCGTCCTCGCTATCGAGCGCATGCCCGCCGACATCTTTCCTCAGGTCGGAGACCCCGCCATCTACGTGGCGCAGCCCTATGGCGGCATGGACCCCGCGCAAATGGAAGGCTACCTCACGTACTACTACGAGTATCACTTCCTCTACATCACCGGCATCGACCACGTGGATAGTAAAAGCATCCAGGGCGCGGCGCTCATGAAGCTGGTGTTTCATCAGGGCACCAACATGAGCCAGGCGATGGCCGAGACCGTCGGGTACGTGAACCGCGCCCGCTCCTTCATGCCGCCCGGAACGGTGCCGCCCTTCATCACGCGTTTCGATGCCGGAAGCGTCGCCGTCGGCATGTTGGTCTTCAGCAGCGCCACCCGCTCGCAAGGGGAGATGCAGGATTTCGCCGTCAACCGCGTGCGGCCGCTGTTCGCGACGCTCCCCGGCGTATCCGCCCCGCCGCCGTTCGGCGGCAACCAGCGGACCATCGTCATCACACTCGATCCCGACAAGCTCCGGCAGTACCGGATCTCTCCCGAGGAGGCCATTGCCGCGGTGAGCAAGGCGACTCTGGTGATGCCGTCCGGCAACATGTGGACCGGCACGGTGGAGCGCATCGCCCGGACCAACGCGGCTTTGGGCGGCAATCTCCCCGAGCTGATGAGCACGCCCATCCGGCCGGTTTCCGGCGCCACGGTATACCTGCGCGATATCGGAACCATCGCCAACGGCACCGATCTCATCACCGCCTACGCGCACGTCAACGGGAAGAGGACCGTCTACATTCCCGTCACCAAGCGTTCGGACGCCTCGACGCTCTCCGTCATCAATGCCGTGAAGGCCGCCATCCCCGACTTCAGGAGAGTGGTGCCCGACGATGTCGATGTCAGCCTGCAATTCGATCAGTCGCCCTACGTCACCAATTCCATCCGCGGCCTGGTGATCGAAGGGCTGCTGGGCGCGGCCCTGACCGGGCTGATGGTGCTGATCTTCCTGCGCGACTGGCGCAGCGCCCTGATCGTCGTCGCCAATATCCCGTTTGCCCTGCTCGCCGCCGTGGTCTTCTTGTGGGCTGCGGGCCAGACCATCAACATCATGACGCTGGGCGGGCTGGCGCTGGCGGTGGGAGTCCTGGTCGACGAAGCCACCGTCGAGATCGAGAACATTCACACCCAGATGCTGCCCGGCGTTTCGCGGGCGCGCGCCGTGGTCCAGGCGTGCAGCCGCACCGCCATGGCCCGTCTGCTCTCCATGTTCTGCATTCTCGCCGTGTTCGTGCCCTCGTTCTTCATGATCGGCGTCGGCCGGCAGCTTTTCGTTCCCCTTTCGCTGGCGGTGGCGTTTTCCATGATCGCGTCCTATCTGCTCTCCAGTACCCTGGTCCCGGTGTTTTCAACCTGGCTGATGCGGGAAGCCCACCGCGGCGAAGAGCGCGAAGGCATCTTTGGACATCTTCGCTCGTTCTATGAACAATACTTGAAGGCCGTTCTGTGGCTGCGGTGGCCGCTGGTTTTCGTTTACCTGGTCACTTCCGCCGGACTGATCTATGTCCTGCTGCCGCGCGTAGGGACGGAAATCTTTCCCGACGTAAATGCCCCCCTGTTCCGCATCCGGCTCCGCGCGCCGGCGGGAACGCGGGTCGAGGAGACCGAGCGCACGGTCCTGCACGCGCTGGATGTCATCCGCCGCGAAGCCGGCGCGGCCAACGTCGAAATCACCAGCGACTTCCTCGGGACGATCCCTTCCAGCTACCCCGTGGATCTGATTCACCTGTTCACCAGCGGGCCCCAGGATGCCGTCATCCAGGTGGCGCTCACCCCCGATGCTCCGCGCGGCGAAGCGTTGCGCGAACGCTTGCGGGAGAGCTTGCGGCGCGAGCTGCCCGGCTCCCAGGTCTCCTTCGAGGCCGCCGACATCGTCAGCCAGGTGATGAGTTTTGGATCTCCCACCCCCATCGAGGTGGCCGTCCAGGGCATCAGCCTTCAGGACGATTACGGCTACGCTCAGAAGGTGCGGGCCCAAATGGCCCGGTTGACGTTCCTGCGGGACCTCCAGTTTGCCCAGGAGCAGAACTACCCGACGCTCGATATCGACATCGACCGCGACCGCGCCGGCCAGTTCGGCTTGACCATGGCGGACGTCGTGCGGTCGGTGGTCCCCGCCACATCGTCGTCCCGATTCACCGACCCTAACTACTGGCGCGATCCGAATTCCGGCAACGCCTTCCAGATCCAGGTGGAGCTGCCGCAAGACCGCCTACAGAGCGTCGAGCAGGTCGGCAATCTTCCGGTGATGAAGAGCGGGCAATCGCAGCCGCGGCTCACCGATATCGCCGGCCTGAAACTCGGCACGATGCCGGGGTTGATTGAGCGCTACGACGGCCAGCACGTGGTCAGCCTCACGGCCAACATCCATGGGTTGACCCTGGGAGAGGCCGCGCAAAAACTGAATGGGGCGCTGGCCGGCGCCGGCCCGCCGCCCAGAGGCGTCTCGGTCAAGCTGCGCGGCGAGATCCCAGCGCTCGAGCAGACCATCTCCGGGCTGCGAATTGGCCTGCTATTGGCGATCCTGGTGATCTTTCTTCTGCTGTCGGCGAACTTCCAGTCCATGCGGCTGGCGCTGGCCGTCATCCTGACCATCCCCGCGGTGCTCGGCGGCGTCCTCCTCATGCTCCTGGTCACCGGCACGACGCTCAACGTGCAATCGTTCATGGGAGCGATCATGGCCACCGGGATTGGCGTGGCGAACTCGATTTTGCTGGTCACGTTCGCCGAACGCGCGCGCCGCGAAGGCCGGCCGCTCCTGGAAGCGACCAGCGAGGGCGCCAGCAGCCGTCTGCGGGCCATCCTCATGACCGCCGCCGCCATGATCTTCGGCATGACGCCCATGGCCATCGGCTTCGGCGAGGGCGCCGCGCAATCGGCGCCGCTCGCCCGCGCGGTCATAGGGGGTCTCATCCTGGCGACATTCAGCACTCTCACCATCCTGCCTTCGATCTACGCAGTCTTGCAGCGCAAGGCATCCGTTACTTCCCCATCGCTCAACCCGATGGACCCTGCGAGCCGATATTATGATGCGACGTAAGAATTTTCTTCTCTTCGCGTTTCTCGCCATCGCCACTGCGCAAACCAGCGCCCTTGCGCCCGTGGTGTCGAAGCCCGTCTCCCGAACCGTCGATCTCCCCGGCGAGCTCCTCCCGTTCCTGACCGTCTCGCTGCACGCCAGAGTCCCCGGCTACGTCGAGCGCGTTCTGGTCGACCGCGGCAGCATGGTGAAACAGGGCGACCTCCTGGTGACGTTGAGCGCGCCCGAATTGAAGACCCAGATCGTCGAAGCCGAATCCCGAGTGCAAGCCGCGGAATCAGATCGCCGCCAGGCCGAAGCGCAGCTTGCCGCCGTCCAGAGCACCTACGATCGTCTCAAGAAGGCCGCCGAAACGCCCGGCGCCGTGGCCGGCAATGAGCTGATTCTCGCGGAAAAGCAAGTGGATGCGACCCAGGAGCTGGTGCGCTCCCGCCGCCAGGCCGCCACCGCCGCCCAGTCCGTGGTCGAGGCCCGCAAGGAACTGGAAGCTTACCTGACCATCACCGCGCCGTTCGATGGCGTGGTCACCGATCGCTTCGCCCACCCCGGCGCGTTGGCAGGCCCCGGCGCGGATACACCGTTCCTGGTCATCCAGCAGGTGGCGCATCTGCGCCTGGTGGTTCCGGTGCCCGAGGAGTACGTTGGCGGAGTGGCGGCCGGCGCCAGCGTGCCGTTCCGCGTCCCCGCCTACCCCGAGCGCACGTACACCGGCACGGTCGCCCGCATCGCCCACGCGCTCGACGCCAAGACCCGCACCATGCCCGTCGAACTCGACGTGTTCAACCGCGACGCCTCGCTCGCTCCCGGCATGTATCCCACCGTCAGTTGGCCGGTCCGCCATTCCCGTCCCGCTCTCTTCGTGCCCCGGACCAGCGTGGTGACCACCACCGAGCGCACCTTCGTCATCCGTAATTCAGACGGCCGCGCCCAGTGGGTCGACGTGAAAACGGGCGCGGCCGCGGGCGACCTCATCGAAGTGATCGGCAATCTGCGCCCTGGCGATATGGTGGTCCGCCGCGCCACCGATGAATTGCGCCAAGGCGCCGCGATCCCTCACTGAATCGATACCGTGATGCTGTTCTGGCTGCTAACCCCGCCGATCGACACCAAAACCTCCATCGCGCCCGATGGCACACCGGATGGGATCTGCACGTTGAGCTGCATGACCCCCGCTACCATTCCCGGCGCTTCCCCGGCGTACGTATACAGGGCCTGGCCGCCGGTCGACACCAGAATCGGCTGTACCGGCGCCGGCGTCACCTGCGGAGGCGGCAAGCTCACACCCGTGATCTTCCCCGTGATCCCCAGCGGGGTGGTCTGGCCCTCGCCCGTCATGAACATCTGTACGATGCTACCCTTGGCCGCGGGATGGTTCGGCCCGTTCAGACTGTTGTCCTGGTTCAAAATCGCCCCCGCCCCGCTGCCCGACGCGTTCTGTGCGAACAGTCCCGGGGCCGTGGCCGCCACGGTCAACGGGTACGCGTTGGAGGTCTGGCCCGCGTATGCGATCCACACCGAGGGGTTGGAAATGAGTGCCATCTCATACGGCACCACCGCCGACAGTTGTGTGCTGCTGGCGTAGATCATCGGAGCCGGGGTGCCATTGAACAACACCTGCACGCCGCCGATGGTGGTCGCCAGCTTGCCGGTGACCGGGTCCGCGATGGCGCCCGCCGCGGTGGCCGGTCCAATGCCCGTGCCAAAGATGGTGACCATCTCGCCTGGGGAGACCGGCCCGCCGAGGAAGCTGGCCGCGTTCACCACGGCCTTGATGGGGGGTAGCGGCGCCGTCGCCAAGGCCGGCTGCGCGACGGTGACGGAGACGCCCGCAATCAGAACCGTCGCGCTGAGGGTCGCGCCCGAGTTGTTGGGAGAGACGGCCAGAGCAACGGAGGCGGAACCGGGGCCGGAGGATGCGGCGGAAGCCGTGATCCAACCCGGCAAGCCGGAAACTGCCCAGGGACAGGAAGCGGCGGTTTGGATGCCGACGGTCAAATTGCCGCCCGAGGCCGGGGCCTGCAACGTAGTGGGTGAGACGGAGTAAGTGCAGGAAGATCCAACTGGCTTCAGAATGCGGATGCGGTTGTTGCCGGCGTCGGCTATGTAGACGTTGCCGGCAGAGTCCACGGCGATGCCTTCCGGATTGTACAACTGAGCGCTGGTGGCCGGGCCGTTATCGCCCAAACCAGACGATCCCCCACCCGCCACGGTAGTGATGACCCCGCCCGAGACCTTGCGGATGCGGTTGTTGCTGGCGTCGGCGACGTAGAGGTTGCCAGCGGAATCCACGGCAATGCCCCAGGGCCCGGACAACTGGGCGCTGGTGGCCGGGCCGTTGTCGCCGCTGAAACCCCACACCCCGTTGCCCGCCACTGTGGTGATGATCCCGTTCGAGACCTTGCGGACCCGCCAGTTGCTAGAGTCGGCGATGTAAAGGGTGCCGGCGGAGTCCACGGCGACGCCTTGGGGATTGGCCAATTGGGCGCTGGTGGCCGGGCCGTTGTCGCCGCTGGAACCCCACACCCCGTTTCCCGCCGCGGTGGTGATCACCCCGTTCGAGATCTCGAGGATGCGGTTGTTCATGGTGTCGGCGACGTAGAGGTTACCAGCGGAGTCCACGGCGATGCCGCTGGGACTGTTCAACGCGGCCGGCACGGGCGCGATCACCCCGTTCGAGACCTTGTAGAGCAAGCCCGTACTAACCCAACTAAGGCCGAGAATCCCGCTCCACGAGTCGGCGATGTAGAGGTTGCCAGCGGAGTCCACGGCGACGCCTTCGGGCAAGCTCAACTGCGCGCTCACGGCCGGGCCGTTGGAGCCGCTGGAGCCCGGGTCCAGGTTCCGTGTCCCGTTTCCCGCCACGGTCGCGATCACGCCGTTCGAGACCTTGCGGACGCGGTAGTTGTTAGAGTCGGCGATGTACACGTTGCCAGCGGAGTCCACGGCGACGCCTTCGGGATTGTACAACTGGGCGCTGGTGGCCGGGCCGTTGTCGCCGCTGAAACAGCACGTCCCGCCCCCCGCCACGGTGGTGATCACCCCGTTCGAGACTTTGCGGATACGGTTGTTCAGAGTATCGGCGATGTACAGGTTGCCGGCGGAGTCCACGGCGACGCCTTGGGGATACCACAACTGGGCGCTGGTGGCCGGGCCGTTATCGCCGCTGAAGAATGGCCCCCCGCTTCCCGCCACGGAGGCGATCACCCCGTTGGAGACCTTGCGGATGCGCTCGTTGACAGCGTCGGCGATGTAGATGTTGCCAGCAGAGTCCACAGCAACTCCGAGGAGGTAGCCCAACTGTGCGCTGGTGGCTGAGACGTTGTCGGCGAGGGACGAGCCGCCCCCCGCCACGGTGGTGATTACCCCGTTCGAGACCTCGCGGATCAAGCCCGGAACAAAGTTATCAGACGCGACGGCGATGTAGAGGTTGTCCGCGGAGTCAACGGCGACGCCCATGGGATAGTTCAACTCCGCGCTGGTGGCAGGGACTTTGTCGGCGAGCGACGAGCCGCCGCCCGCCACGGTGGCGATCACCCCGTTGGACACCTTGCGGACGCGTTGGTTATTGGCGTCGGCAATGTAAAGGTCACCGGCGGAGTCCACCGCGACCCCACCGGGGTTGTACAACTGGGCGCTGGTGGCCAGGACATTGTCGCCGTTGAAGCCTGGAGTCCCGTTCCCCGCCACGGTGGCGATCACCCCGTTCGAGACTTTGCGGACGCGGTGGTTGCCCCCGTCGGAGATGTAGACGTTACCGGCGGAGTCCACGGCGACGCCTGCGGGACTATTCAGTTGGGCGCTAATGGCCAATCCGTTGTCGCCGCTGAAACCTGGCGTCCCGTTCCCCGCCACCAGGGTCAGAATACCCGTTGTGGCGTCCAATCGCAGGACGGTGTTTTGAGTCGCGAGAAAGACGTTGCCCGCCCGATCGGCCGCAACAGATGCGGGGGATCCCAGGCTGGCGGACGTTCCTGGTATGTTGACCGGCAGCCCGCCGCCGGCGAATGTGGAAATCGTGTAGGTCTGGGCCCATGCGGACCAAGAGAACACCGTGGTGAGAAGAACGGCAGGTCGTAGGCGCATCACTGCACCGCCACCGTGATGCCGTTCTGGCTCATGTTCCCGCCGATCGACACCTGAATTGACAGCGCGCCCGACGGCCCACCGGCTGGGATCTGCACGTTGAGCTGCATCACCCCCGCTACCATGCCCGGCGCTTCACCGGCATACGTATAGTTCACCGGCTGGCCGCCGATCCATACCTGGATCAGTTGTACCGGCTGCGGTGTCACCTGCGGCGGCGGCAAGTTCGCGACCGTAATCGCGCCCGTGACGCTCGGCGGGTTGGTCAGGCCCTCGCCCGTCAGGAACACCTGTACGATGCTGCCCTTGGCCGCCGGATGGCCCGGCCCGTTGAGGCTGTTGTCCTGGTTCAGGATGGCTCCCGGCCCGCTGCCCGACGAGTTCTGTGCGAACAGGCCCAGAGCCGTGGCCGCCGAGGTCACTTGGTCCGCGTTGGAATTCTGCCCCAGGTAGTCGATCCACACCGACACGTTGGCAACGAACGCCATCTCATACGGCACCACCGCCGAAACCTGCGTGCTGCTGGCGTAGATCATCGGAGCGGCGGTGCCATTGAACAGCACCTGCACGCCGCCGATCATGGTCGTCAGCTTGCCGGTCGATGAGTCCGTGGTGCCGTATGCCGGGGCGGCCGGTCCGATGCCCGAGCCAAAGATGGTCACCATCTCGCCTGGGGAAATCGCCCCGTCGATGTAGCTGGCCGCATTCACCATGCTCACGATGGTGGGCTTCCGATCTGTCACCGCGGCTGGCGCCAAAACACGGATGCGGTTGTTATCACGGTCGGCGGCGTAGACGTTGCCGGTCGAGTCCACGGCGACGCCGGTGGGACGGCTCAACTGGGAACTGGTGGCTGGAGCGTTGTCGCCGCTGAAGCCATAGGTGCCGTTTCCCCCCACGGTGGTGATGACCCCGTTCGACACCTTGCGGATGCGGCTGTCAAGAGTGTCGGCGATGTAAAGGTCGCCGGCCGGGTCCACGGCGATGCCTTCGGGGTTGTACAGTTGGGCGCTGGTGGCCAGGCCATTGTCGCCGCTGAAGCCATACCCCCCGGTTCCCGCCACGGTGGTGATCACCCCGTTCGAGACTTTGCGGACGCGGCTGTTGCCAGTGTCGGCGATGTAAAGGTTACCAGCGGAGTCCACGGCCACGCCGGTGGGGCTGAACAACGAGGCGCTGGTGGCGGGGTTGTTGTCGCCGCTGCTGGGGCCATGCGTTCCGGTTCCGGCCACGGTGGTGATGACCCCGTTCGAAACCTTGCGGATTCGCTGATTATAAGTGTCTGCGATGTAGAGGTTACCGGCAGAGTCCACGGCGACACCTTTAGGAGAGTACAAGTGGGCGCTGGTGGCCGGGCCGTTGTCGCCTAGGGTCGCGCCGCCCCCTGCCACGGTGGTGATGACCCCGTTCGTGACCTTGCGGACGCGGCTGTAACCAGTGTCGGCAATGTAGAGGTTGCCGGCTGAATCCACGGCGACGCCTTCCGGATCGGTTAACTGGGCGCTGATGGCCGGGCCGTTGTCGCCGCTGAAGCCTGCCGTGCCGGTTCCCGCCACAGTGGTGATTCCGCTGTTCGACACCTTCCGGATGCGGTTGTTGGAAGAGTCGGCGATATAGACGCTGCCATCGGGGCCGGCGGCGACGCCGTGGGAACCGTACAACTGGGCGCTGGCGGCCGGGCCGTTGTCGCCGCTGAAACAACACGCGGCGTTGCCCGCTACGGTTGTAATCACCCCGTTCGTGACCTTGCGGATGCGGCTGTTATAAGAGTCCGCGATGTACAGGTTGCCGGCTGAGTCGATGGCGACGCCCCAGGGCCCGTACAACTGGGCGCTGGTGGCCGGGCCGTTGTCGCCGCTGAAACCTTGCGTCCCATTCCCTGCCACCGTGGTGATCACCCCGTTCGAGACTTTGCGGATGTTACCAGAGTCGGCGATGTAGAAGTTGCCAGCGGAGTCCACCGCGATGCCGGTGGGGCCGCTCAACTGGGCGCTGGTGGCCGGGCCGTTGTCGCCGCTGGAACCTTGCGTCCCATTCCCTGCCGCGGTGGTGATCACGCCGTTCGATACCTTGCGGACGCGGTAGCTGACAGGGTCGGCGATGTACAGGTTGCCGGCCGAGTCCACCGCGACCCCGGCCGGAAGGTACAACTGAGCGCTGGTGGCCGGGCCGTTGTCGCCCAAACCAGACGAGCTCCCGCCCGCCACGGTGGTGATCACCCCGCCCGATACCTTGCGGATGAGGCCGTAACCGAAGAGAGCGGTATCGGAGAAATAAAGGTCGCCGTTAGAATCGACGGCGATGCCTCCGGGGCCCCACAACTGGGCGCTGGTGGCCGGGCCAGTGTCGAAGAAACCAGACGAGCCCCCGCCCGCCACGGTGGTAATCACCCCGCCCGAGACTTTGCGGATGCGGGCGTTTCCCGAGTCGGCGATGTACAGGTTGCCGGCGGAGTCCACGGCGACCCCACCGGGGTTATTCAACTGGGCGCTGGTGGCTGGCCCGTTGTCGCCGCTGAAACCCACCGACCCGTTACCCGCCACCAGGGTCAAGACGCCCGTTGTGGCGTCCAATCGCAGGACGGTGTTTTGATCCACGAAAAACACATTGCCCGCCCGATCGGCCGCAATATATCGAGGCACGCCGTAGCCCAGGCTGGCGGACGTTCCTGGAATGTTAACCGGCAGCGCGCCGCCGGCAATTGTCGATATGGTGTAGGTCTGACCCCATGCGGAACAGGTTAAGACTGTGGTGAGAAGAAGAATGGAACGCGTTCGCATTTTCGAAAAACCTCGTTGTGCGGACGCGGGCCTGCTAGTAGCTTAGCACTGCCACCGGAAGCGCGGGTGTACAATCGAAGGCGATTACCGAAACGGAAAGGCGCACTGCTATATGAAACGTGTTCAAGCCAGAGATTTGAGCCGGCGCGCGATGCTCTGCCAGGCTGCCATCGCCAGTGGATTGGGCGGCATCTTCACCATGTCCGCCTCGGGCCAGCAAGGCACTCCCGGCCGGGTACCCACGGGCGGCCAGAACCCCGGAAACGGCGGAGGTGGACGCGGCGCGCCCGTCCACTATGGCCCAATCAACAAGTTCTCCTCACCCAGCGACCTGAAGATCACCGACATTCGGGCGCTCAGGATTGCCGCCAATTTCGATTACCCGGTCATCAAGATCTTCACCAACCAGGATGTCTACGGCCTGGGCGAAGTGCGCGACGCCGGCAACGAGAACCTGGCGCTCTCCATGCGACCCCTGCTGGTGGGAAAAAGCCCCCTGGACATAACCGCCATTCTCCAGAGCGTTCGCCCGTTCGCAGGTCCAGGACGCCAGGGCGGCGGCTTCAGCGCCATCGATATCGCCCTGCACGATATTGTGGGCAAGGTCTACGGCGTCCCGGTCTGGCGCTTGCTCGGCGATAAGAAACGCGATCGCGCGCGCATGTATTGCGACACCACCGGAACCTCAGACCCCAAGAAGTACGGGGATCGAATGGTGGAGCGCATGAAGAAAGGGTTCACCTTCTTCAAAATGGATGTGACCACCAACTTCGTGGGCGTCAAGCCGGGCTATCTGGATACCGAAGGTGTCCCGACCGACAAAGGGCTCGAGTACGGAGCCGAGTTGATCACCGCCGTGCGCGATGCCATCGGCTGGGATAAGCCGCTGGCGGTGGACGCCTCCAGCCTACGCTGCGGAACCGTCCCCGACGGCATTCGCGCCGCCCAGACGTTCGAGAAGTGCCGCCTCGCATGGCTGGAAGATCTGTTCTACACCGGCGGTTTCTGGCGCTGGAAGGAGTTCAAGGAAATCAAGGCTCATACCCGCACGCCGCTGCTCACGGGCGAGGACGGTTTCGGCCTGGAGGAAGGCTTCCAGCAGTTGATCGACAATCGCGCCGTCGATATCATCCATCTGGATCACGGCACCTCCGGTGGTTGCCGCGAGACCAAACGGATTGCCGATTACGCCTTCGACCGCGAGCGCATCCCCACGGCCATTCACATGGCCGGATCGCCGCTGGCCACCATCGCCGCCGTTCATACCGCCGCCACGCTGGATTCCTACATTGCCATGGAGTGCCATGCCGTGGATTTCCTCTCCTGGTGGCAGCAACTGATCACCGGCGTGCCGCAGCCGCTCATTGACAAAGGCTACATCACGGTTCCGGACGCCCCCGGCCTGGGCGTGGAGCTGAACGAACCTGTGGTGCGAGAGCACCTCCGCAAGCCCGGCTACTTCGACCCGGCCACTAAGTGGGACGACAGCATCACCGGCCGAGGCCTGGGCGGGCCGTGGCCGCACTTCAACGTGGACGGCGTCTGGGTAAACGAGCGGACCTCGGATTACTAATCATGCGTCGACTAGCGATTCTCTTGGCCGTTTCGAGTTGCCTTTTTGCCGCGGATTCGATTTTTCTGAGGCGGCAGGTTGCGGACGTCAAGCCGCAACCGGACGACCTGACCGCGAGAGCGGCGCTCTACAAGCCGCTCTTCGGCGTTGGCGATCAGGACGTGGATCAACTTAAGGGTGTGGCCCGCTATGGTGAACTTACTGTTGGGCCCGGCGGGACCAGCGCGATTGTCAGTTACCCGGCCGAAGAGCAGATCTATTTCGTCGAGCAAGGCAGCGGGACGCTGTGGTATGGCGATGAGAAGGCGCCCATCAAGGCGGATGACTTCATGTACCTTCCCATCGGAGTCAAGCACGGCGTCGCGAATTCATCGAACGCGCCGGTGAAAGTAATCGTGATGGGGTACAGGATTCCCGCCGGCGTGAAGGTGCGGCCCACGCCCAAGCTCATGCTGGCCAATGCGGATGACGTCGCGCTTCAGATCTTGGGCCAGCATGGCCCCACCGCCCAGTTCAAGCTGCTGATGGGCACCACGTCCAGCCAACGCGATAAACTCGCCGCGGCCTACCTGATGGACAGCCTCTTCATCATGGGTTTTGCGCCGGGCGGCACGAACATCCCGCACCATCATCCGGCGGAGGAGGAAATCTACCTCCTGCTTAGAGGTTCCGGCGACATGGTGGCCGGACTCGACGCGAATGGCAAAGAGGTGCGCCACCCCGTCACCGCGGGCGCCGCCTTTTTCTTCAAGCCGGGCACGCAAGTCGGCTATTACAGCGGCGCGAAGGAGGGCCAGCCGCACGATCTGATGCTGGCCGCGCGGTCGCGGCTCCCTGTGCACTAGCGGCGGATGTGGCGCAAATATTGTCCGGTATCGGACCAACCTGCAA
>JBAWDI010000127.1:0-2531 GCA_049590695.1 Bryobacteraceae bacterium | reverse complement strand
ACGGAACCTATGTGAAAGCGGCGCTGGTCGGTATCGTGTGCTTCGGCGTGCAACAGGCGGTGGCGCTGTTGCTGGTTCCGCGAATCGTAGGGACACGGCTTCGCCAGCCCCCACTGCTCATTGCGCTCTCGGTGTTGGGAGGCGCCAGCGCGTTTGGCGCACTAGGCATTTTGCTGGGACCAGTCGTAGTCTCCATACTGGCGGCACTTGTGCGCGAGTTTCGGAGCCAATTGCGGCCGAACACCGATTGACGCCATGAAGCTCGCTTCACAAAAGAGACAGCAAATGGCCGCAAGCGTGCAGTTGATCAAAACGCCAGGCGGCGGGTGGGACGCTTCTCAGCTCCCGTCGCCAAAGGAACTTGGAAAAGATTCCAAACGAACAAGGAGGATTCCATATGAATACAGCACTAAACCCTGAGTCGTCCTTTGAAACAAGGACGGTGGCGCCAGTCGAGCGGATCCTGTGTCCGGTCGACTTCTCGGAGATCTCGGGGAAAGCCTATCGCTATGCGCAGTCGATCAGCGGCCACTATCACGCCAAGCTGCTTGTCCAGCACGTCGTCGAGTTGTGGCAGCATCCATCCGCCGACTATTCTATTTCGCCGGATATCCTTGAAGACTTCCGCCGGTCGCTCATATCCAATGCGGAAAAGGAACTGCAGCACTTCGTGAAGACAGCCGGCGGACCCCAGCCCGAGTGCCTCGTGGAGGAGAGCGTGGCGCCCGATGCGGTTCTGTTCCTGGCTCGAGAGCGTGCCATCAGCTTGATTGTATTGGGAACCCACGGCCGGCGCGGCTTCGATCACCTCATGTTGGGATCGGTCACCGAACGCGTCCTACGGCACGCTTCGTGCCCAGTATTGGTCATCCCACGAACAGCCCCGACTCCAGTTGGGCCGAATGTAACGGATGATTCCGTTTCAGTCCAGCGAATTCTCTGTTGTGTCGATTTCTCCGCGCACTCGCAGTGCGCCTTGAAGCACGCGTTCTCGCTGGCGGACGCCTACGGAGCCGAGGTCACCGTCCTTCACGTACTGGACGGCATCCCCGAGTCGGCGGACGTTGGCCAGGAAACGGCAGCGGCCATGGAGAACCTTCAGACGCTCCTTCCGGCTGCCGCTGGCAAGGGGACCCATGCGCACCTTGAAGTGCGCATGGGGAAGGCGTACCCGGAAATCCTCCGGTTCGCCGCAGAGTCTCGGCCGGACGTAATCGTCGCTGGAGTGCGCGGAATCAATGCACTGAATCTGGCGGTGTTCGGTTCTACCCTTTACAGGGTGATCCAACTCAGTTCCGTTCCAGTCCTGGCGGTTCCAATTTAAGGCGCGACGCTGCCCGCTTCCCGTGGAATCAAAAGCCCAGCAGCGCCGCGGCGGAGTCCTTCGCCGGCATTTCAGCGGGGTTCAACATGAACGCCCAGCCGCCATGAAGCACGGTTTCGAGAGCGGCCACGTGCAAAGGATCATTGGGCTGGCCGGCAGCGCCCGCACTTTCCGATAAGAAGACGCCGGCCACGCGACCTTCGGCAGCGGCCTTCACGATCGCGCCCGTGTCCCCTAATAGGAGGGCCGCACCGCTGTTCTTCCGATAATCCGCCAGGGCCCAACCTGCTCTCTCCTCCGCGCTTATGCGGCGGGCAAGGGCCGCTCGTTCGGTATAGCGAGCTTCCGCATCCGGTACATGAGGGTCGACCGCGCGACTCCGAGGCGTGCGGCCGCACCATGCGGTCCAGCGATCACCCAATTGGCCGCCTGTATGGCCTTCAGAATATGTTCACGCTCGCATTCCTTCAGCGTGGTCGGTTTGGCGACGCTCCTTCTCTTAAACAGTTCCGGTATCGGCGGATTCAGAACGCGGCCACTGGTCAGGATCACCGAGCGTTCCACAAAGTTCTGCAGTTCCCGAATGTTCCCTGGCCAGTCATGGTCCAGCAGCGCCTCCATGGCTTCCGACGGAATCTTCTCGATCTGCTTGTTCATCCGCTGCGCATACGTGCTCACGAAATGTGCCACCAGCAGGGGAATGTCGTCACGCCTGTCACGCAATGGGGGAATGAAAATTGGAAACACGTTGAGCCGGTAGTAGAGATCGCTTCGGAACAGTTTTTCGGAAACCAGGCGGTCCAGGTCTTGATTCGTGGCGGCCACCACTCGTACGTTGACAGATTGCGTGATTGTGCCGCCAAGTCTTTCGAACTCCTGCTCCTGCAAGACTCGCAGCAGCTTCGCCTGCAGCTCGAGCGGCATATCGCCGATCTCATCCATAAACAGCGTACCGCGGTCAGCCGCCTCGAAACGGCCGATCTTACGCGTAACCGCCCCCGTGAAGGCGCCTTTTTCGTGTCCGAAGACTTCGCTTTCCAGCAGTTCCCGCGGAATGGCCGCGCAGTTCATCTTCACGAAAGCGCCAGCCCGCCGCCGGCTGTGGGTGTGTATGGCACGTGCGATCAGTTCCTTGCCCGTCCCGGTCTCTCCTTCGATGAGAACTGTGGAGTCCGTCGGGGCCACGGTTTGAAGTTGATCCAGCACT
>JBAWDI010000126.1:0-3586 GCA_049590695.1 Bryobacteraceae bacterium | reverse complement strand
CAACAGGTTTGTTGCTACCCAGTATGGCTTCCGTGACCTCCGCCCGCATCGCCGCCTTCGACATCCTCCGCAAGGTGGAAGCCGGCGGCTACGCCTCCGATCTGCTCCTCACCCATGCCGCCGCTCTCGATTCCCGCGACGCCGGTCTCGCCAACGCTATCGTCTTCGGCGTCCTGCGATATCGCGCGCAGCTCGACTGGCTCATCGGTCATTACTCCGGCCGCCGGCAGAAGCTCGACCCCGAAGTGAGCATCGCTCTCCGCATGGGCATCTACCAGCTTCGCTACCTGGAGCGCATCCCGCCGCACGCCGCCGTGGCCGCTAGCGTGGAACTCGTCAAGCGTGCCCGCAAGCGCTCCGCCGCGGGCCTCGTCAATGCCGTGCTGCGGAAGGTGGACCGCACGGCCGTTGCTTGGCCGGGCCGCGACGTGGAATTCTCCTGCCCGGAGTGGATGCTGGCTCGCTGGGAACGCCACTACGGAGCCGAGGCCGCCGCCGGGATCGCCCGCGCCGCGCTTCAGGAGCCGGAAAAGTACATGCGCGGCGGGCGCATCCAGGACATCGGCTCCCAATCCATCGTTCCGCTGCTCGGCCTCGCTCCCGGCCAGCGGTTTCTTGATCTCTGCGCCGCGCCCGGCAACAAGACGGCACAAGCGATGGAATCGGGCGTCCATGCCATCGCCTGCGATCTCCACTATCGCCGCCTTGCGCCCATGCGGAGCCTCACCCCCAACCTGGTGGTCCTGGATGGCATTCGACCGCTTCCCTTCGCGCGCCCATTCGACCGCATCCTCCTCGATGTTCCTTGCTCGGGCACCGGCACGCTCGGCCGCAACCCCGAAATCAAGTGGCGGCTCGCGGGCGCCGATCTCGACCATCTCCATCGCCGCCAGGCCGCGCTGCTGGCCAACGCGCGCACGGCCCTCGCGCCCGGCGGCCTGCTGGTGTATTCCACCTGCTCGCTCGAACCGGAAGAGAATGAAGCCGTGGTGGCCGCCGTTCCCCCGGAACTGGTTGTCGAGACCATGCGCCGCCTTCCGGGCCGCGATGCCGGAGACGGCTTCTACGCCGCTGTGATAAAATCGAACCAGCCCGCAAATGATTGAAATCGCTCCGTCAATCCTGTCGGCGGACTTTGCCCGCCTGGCCGAAGATATCGCTCGTGTCGAGCGCGCCGGCGTCACCATTCTGCACGTGGACGTCATGGACGGCCACTTCGTCCCCAATATCACCATTGGGCCGCCCGTGGTCGAATCCATCCGCAAAGTCACGCGCCTGCAGCTTGACGTCCACCTCATGATTGAAAACGCCGAGCGCTTCGTCGGCGCCTTCGTCGACGCCGGCGCCAATTCCGTTTCCGTGCACTACGAAGCCTGCCGCCACCTGGATGGCACCCTGGGCATGATCCGAAAGGCCGGCGCCCTGGCGGGCGTGGTGCTCAACCCGGCGACGCCGGTCGAGGTGCTCGAAGACGTTCTGGAGGTGGCGGACTACGTGCTCTTGATGAGCGTGAACCCCGGCTTCGGCGGACAGAAGCTCATCCCCTACGTGCTCGACAAGGCGCGCAAGCTCGACAGGATGAGGCGTGAAAAGAAGTTAGCGCTGCCCATCGAAATCGATGGCGGCGTGAACCGGCAGAACCTTGCCGATGTGGTACGCTCCGGGTGTGAGTGGATCGTCACAGGGTCGGCGATCTTTCACACTCCGGACCCCGAGGCTACGGCGCGGGAGATGCGCGAAATAGCTGCCACCGCCACCGGGGCGATCGTGTAGGGGCCGGACAGGTCCGGTCCGCTGGATTAGAACTATGTTCCGAAACGCAATTCGTTATGCCGCGTTGCTCGCCGCGCTGGGGGTTCTGCTGAGTTCCTGCGGCTTCAAACGTCACAAGTACGACAACCCCATCACCAAGGACACCCAGCAGCCCGACAAGGTGCTGTTCGACAAGGCTATCGCCGATATCGAGCACAGCCGCTTCGAAATCGCGCGGATCACGCTGCAAACCCTCATCAACACCTACGACACCAGCGAGTACCTCGCCAAGGCCAAGCTCGCCCTGGCCGATAGCTGGTTTCGCGAGGGCGGCGCCCACGGCCTCGCCGAGGCCGAAGCCGAGTACAAGGACTTCATCCTGTTCTACCCCGCCATGGAAGAAGCCGCCGAGGCCCAGGAGAAAGTCTGCGACATCCACTACAAGCAGATGGAGAAATCCGACCGCGATCCCATGCACGCCTTGCGCGCCGAGGACGAATGCCGCCAGTTGCTGGTGCAGTTCCCCAACAGCAAGTTCGCGCCCGAGGCGCAACAGAAACTGCGCGACATTCAGGAAGTGCTGGCCGACTCCGAGTTCAGAACCGCCACGTTCTATCACACCAAGGGCAGCTTTCCCGCGGCCGCCAACCGGTTCCAGGGTATGGCCGACCAGTTCCCGCTCTACAGCCAGGCCGACGAAGGGCTGTGGCAGCTAGCCGATTCCTACCAGCATATGGGCGACCGCTTCGAGAACCAGCAGGTTGCGGCCCTCACCAGGATCGTCAAGGACTATCCGCTGAGCGCGCACGCCGATGCCGCCCGGGCGAAGTTGAAAGAAATGAACCGGCCCGTGCCGGAAGCCGATCCCGTGGCTTACGCCCGCATGAAGTATGAGCTGGAAAACCACACCAAGATGAGCCTGATGGGCCACTTTTTTGGGGCTTTCCGCACCAGCCCCAGCATGAACATGGCGGCCAAATCGGGGAGCCCGCAGATGACCGGCATGCGGCCCACCATCCCGGCCAGCGTTCCGCCGGTTGCCGCGGGCACCCAGGGAGTGAGCTCCGAGGTCTCGGTCTCCACGGTGGCCGACAGTTCCGCCATCGACAGGAATCCCGACGCGCGCGCCACCCCCCCCGCGCCGGGCAGCTCGACGGGTGATACCGGCACAACCGTCAGCGCCACCCAGCCGGGCCCAGGGGGCACCCCCGCTCCTCCTCCGCCGCCGGTCCAGCAATCCACTGTCACGCGCACGGGAGTGGATATCAACACGGCGTCCGTGGCGGAATTGCAGAAGTTGCCTGGTGTCAACAAGCTTCAGGCGCAGAGGATTTTTGCCATGCGGCCTTTCTTGTCCATCCAGGATCTGATCCGGACGGGTCTTCCGCAGAAGACCATCAATAATCTCAAGCCCGCCGCCACCGCCCCCGCAAAAAAATGAGCCGCATTCTGCTGGTGGACGACAGCCCGCACGCCCAGCGCATGGGGGAGCGCATCCTCAGCGATGAGGGTTACGAGGTAGTCACTGTCAGCAATGCCGATTCCGCGCTGATCCGCCTGGAAGACGCCGATCCCGACGTGGTGGTGGCCGACGCCGTGATGCCTGGCCGCACCGGCTATGACATCTGCCAGTATCTCAAGATGAGCCCGCGCCACCGCCACGTGCGTGTGATCCTCACGTCCGGAGCGCAGGAGCCCATCGACAAGGCGCGGGCGCGGGTGGT
The DNA here is from genome assembly GCA_049590695.1 of Bryobacteraceae bacterium. Lineage (GTDB taxonomy): Bacteria > Acidobacteriota > Terriglobia > Bryobacterales > Bryobacteraceae > Fen-178. The sequence continues at coordinate 110 of JBAWDI010000126.1, read as the reverse complement.
CCAGGCCGATGACACGATAGAGAAACCGTTCGAGGCCAGCGCCTTGCTGGCGGCCGTGAAACCGCTGGCGGAGGCGGCCGTCGCGGCTCGGGGGCCGGGCGGGGTACCCG
>JBAWDI010000125.1:0-1520 GCA_049590695.1 Bryobacteraceae bacterium | reverse complement strand
ATTCGAGGCCCCGGACACGGGCCAGCAAACGGCGGGGTGCGTCCTTGATGCCCAGCTCGCGCAACCCGTGGCAGCTATCGTGGAACGTGACCACATCGTCGAGGCGCGCCCCCACGTCGTCCACGCCCGCGACCTGGGTGAGAAACGTGGAGAACTCCCAGATCCGCTTCTGGAGCGATTGGACGCGCGCGAGCGTCTCCGGCTCTTTCTGGAACAGCTCGGCGAAGTGATGCGTCACCATCGACGTGCAGGAGCCGGAAGGCGCCACGATGCACTCCGAGGATTCGAAGGTGTCGAGGAAATGGCGCGCCACGGTGCGGGCTTCGTCGCGATAGCCGCTGTTGAAGGCGGGCTGCCCGCAGCAGGTCTGGCGCTCCGGGAAATCGATTTCGTAGCCGAGGCGTTCGAGAACATCGGCCATATCCATGCCGACCTTGGGAAAAAGCTGGTCGACTATGCAGGTGACGAACAACGAGACCCGATTACCCATGCAGAAGAGAATTGTAGCAGCTTGAGACCATGGCGCTGGTTCGACGACACCGAAGGGCAAGCTAAAGCATGCCCCACCTACCGGCCCTTGCTCAAGCGGTCGGCGAGAATCGGCGGCAGGCCCGCCTCGCGGATCTTTTTCTGCGCGGCCGCCACGTCATAAGGAACACGGCAATACGAGACCAGGCGCGCGGCGGAATCGTAGAGTATGTAGGCCGCGCGCGGGTCGCCGTCGCGCGGCTGGCCCACGGAACCCGGGTTCACCAGGTAGCCGCATTCCGGATCGATCTCCATCTCCTGCCGGCGGCTGCGCGCGGATGTTGCGGGGATGGTTTCCACACGCGAGTGGTTCCAGATGAAGCCGCCCTGCACGTGGGTGTGCCCGAAAAAGGCCAGCCGGCTCTCGAGGTAGCCGAAAGCCTGCCCGGCCTCGATGGCGGCCATCACGTATTCGTCTTCATCGAAGGGCGAGCCATGCAACACCTGGAAGCCGTCCAGCAGAACCGGCCCTTGGGGAAGGCCGCGGATATACTCGATATTCGCGGGCGTCAGGTTCTGCTGCGTCCAGAGCGCCGCGGCGCGCGCTACGGGGTTGAACCATTCCAGATCCTCCTGGCCGGTGGAGACCTTGTCGTGATTGCCCCGCACCACCACGGCGCAATGGGCGCGCACCCAATCCACCACCAGATTGGGTTCGGCGCCGTAGCCCACCAGGTCGCCGCAGCAGAGCGCCTGGTCGTAGCCGCCGGCGGCCTCGCGCACTACGGCCTCCAGCGCCTGCCAGTTGCCATGAAGATCGCTCACGATGAGATAACGCACGGGAAGTCAGCCTATACCTTTCTCAGCCGCAGGACGGAGATTTCCGGGGGCGCTCCGATACGGGCCGGGATGCCGATGGTCCCGATGCCGCGCGTGACGTACGCCGCCGAACGCCCGGCGCGGAAGAGCCCGTAAACGTAAGGCGTGAAGAAGCGCGCGGGATTGATGGATTGATCCAGAATTTCGACCGTGACCTGTCCGCCATGGGTGTG
>JBAWDI010000124.1:0-4533 GCA_049590695.1 Bryobacteraceae bacterium | reverse complement strand
ATAGTGGGGGAAAGTGATAGGGACTAAAAACTGGGCCACGTCGTTGGCCCTGCTATTGGCGGTGCCGCTGTTGGCGGATGCCGCCGCTCCAATGCATGTCAAGTGGGAGGGCCTCACGGTTGTGGTGGGCCACACGGTGTCCATCGCCATGCCGGGAGGCGCAGTCATCACTGGCAAGGCAACCGGGGTCGAATCCGACGCGCTGGTGGTGGATGTGCGGAAGACCTCGGACCGCTCGGCTTATCCAAGGGGTGTGGTGCGCGTGCCCCGCGCGACGTTACACCGGTTCGAGATGCAGACCAAAGGCAAGGTGGGCCGAATCGTGGGAACACCCTTGGGCTTCGTCGTGGGCGCCGTGGCGGGCGGGTTTTCCGCAGTCGTTATCGGGGGCGGCCTTTTGAGCAATAACAACCCGAATTGGGCCGCCACGGCATTTGCCGGGATCACAGCCGCCGGAACCGTGGGCGGCTATTTCATCGGCAATTCGGTGGACAAGCACTGGACGGCGATAGAAATCCTGCCCTAAGCGCGGTAGCGGCGGGCCATCTCTTCTAACGGGATGGGGGCGTAGTCGCCGGCGTGGCCGGCCTGGCCGAATTGCGTCATGCGCTCGGCTACTACCTTCTTCATGGCCTCGCGCGCGGGTTTGAGGTAGTCGCGCGGATCGAACTTCTCCGGCGTTTCCCAGAAAACCTTGCGGATGGCGCCGGTGATGGCCAGGCGGTTGTCGGTATCCACGTTGATCTTGCGCACGCCATTCTTGATTCCGAGCTGGATCTCCTCCACCGGCACGCCCCAGGTGGGTTTCAGCTTGCCGCCGTACTGGTTGATGATGTCCTGCAAATGCTTGGGCACGCTGGAAGAGCCGTGCATCACCAGGTGAACGTTGGGCAGCTTGTTGTGGATCTCGATCAGCCGCGCCATCTTGAGCGTCTCGCCGGTGGGCTTGCTGCTGAACTTGTAAGCGCCGTGGCTGGTGCCGATGGCGATGGCCAGGGCGTCCAGGCCGGTGAGCTTGACGAACTCCACCGCCTGGTCGGGATCGGTGAGGTGGCTGAGACCGTCGAGGCCCGCGCCATGGCCGTCTTCGATGCCGCCGAGGCAGCCGATCTCGCCTTCCACGGTGATGCCTTTGGCGTGCGCCATCTCCACCACCTTGCGCGTGGCGTCCACGTTGTATTCGAAAGTGGAGGGGGTCTTGCCGTCGGGATTCAGGGAGCCATCCATCATCACGCTGGTGAAGCCCATATCGATGGCGGTCTTGCAGGTCTCGACGCTGTTGCCGTGGTCCAGGTGCAGGACGGTGGGGATCTCGGGATAGAGTTCCGTGGCCGCCAGCATCAGGTGATACAGAAAATTGTCCTGCGAGTACTGGCGCGCGCCGCGGCTGGCCTGGACGATGACCGGCGACTTGGTTTCCCGGGCCGCCTCCATGATCGCCTGGATCTGTTCCATATCGTTGACGTTGAACGCGCCAACTCCGTAACCGCCCTTGGCCGCTTCATCGAGTAGCTGCCGCATCGACACTAATGGCATATGATTTCTCCTTGGATTGTGTAAATTGTCACGCTAGCATGATTGCGCGAAGGGGGGCAAGACGCGTAAGTTGGAATCGATGGTACTTCATCCGCTTGCAGGCAAATCTCCCGAGCGATCGATGCTCGTCAATGTCCCCCGGCTGGTGACAGCCTACTACACGGAGCATCCGGACGTTTCCGTGGCTTCCCAAAAGGTGAGTTTCGGCACCTCGGGGCACCGCGGGTCGTCGTTCGAATGCTCGTTTAATGAGGACCATATCCTGGCCATCACCCAGGCGATCTGCCAGTACCGGAAGGAAGGCGGCGTGGACGGGCCGCTGTTTCTGGCGAAGGATACGCACGCGCTTTCCGAGCCGGCATTCGCCACGGCGCTCGAGGTGCTGGCCGGGAACGAGGTGGACGTGATGGCGGACCGGGCCTGGGGTTTCACGCCGACGCCAGCGCTCTCGCACGCCATCCTGACACACAATCGGGGCCGTCAGACGGGGCTGGCCGATGGCATCGTGATCACTCCGTCGCACAATCCGCCGGAGGATGGCGGCTTCAAGTACAATCCGCCTCATGGCGGGCCGGCCGATACCGGGGTTACAAAATGGATCGAGGACCGCGCCAACCAGATCCTGGCCGGCGGCCTGCGCGAGGTGCACCGCTGCGGCTACACGCGGGCGTTGGCGGCTCCCACCACTCACCGCCACGACTACATTTCGGAATACGTGAACGACCTCGCATCGGTGGTGGACTTGAAAGCGGTGCGCGGGGCCGGGCTCAAGCTGTGCGCCGATGCGCTGGGCGGGGCGGGCGTCGCCTACTGGGGCCGCATCGCCGAGCAGTATGAATTTCCCCTTACCGTGGAGCACGACCACGTGGACTCCACGTTCAGTTTCATGACCGTCGATTGGGACGGCAAGATCCGGATGGACTGCTCGTCACCCTACGCCATGGCGGGATTGGTCGCCCAGAAGGACAAATTCGACGTGGCGTTCGCCTGCGACACCGACCACGACCGCCACGGGGTGGTGACCCGGAGCGCGGGCCTGCTGAATCCCAACCACTACCTTTGCGCGGCCATTTCGTACCTCTTTGCGAACCGGCCGGGCTGGCGCGCGGAAGCCGGCGTGGGCAAGACGATGGTCTCGAGCAGCCTGATCGACCGCGTGGCTCAACACCTGGGACGCCGGCTCTTGGAAGTGCCTGTGGGATTCAAGTGGTTTGTGGACGGCCTGCTGGAGGGCTCTCTGGGATTCGGCGGCGAGGAAAGCGCGGGCGCGTCGTTCCTGCGCCGCGATGGCACGGTCTGGACCACCGATAAGGACGGCATCATCATGGGGCTGCTGGCGGCCGAGATGCTGGCGCGCACCGGCCAGGACCCCGGGGAAATCTACGGCGCTCTGACGGGGCAATTCGGCGCACCGGAGTACGAGCGCATCGACGCGCCCGCCACCGCGGAGCAGAAGACCATATTGGAGCGGCTCTCGCCCGCACAAGTGAGCGCGCACGAACTGGCGGGAGATCCCATCGAGCGAATGCTCACGGCCGCGCCCGGCAACGGCGCTCCGCTCGGAGGGTTAAAGGTGGCGACCAGGCGCGGATGGTTCGCGGCGCGGCCTTCGGGAACCGAGGAAGTCTACAAACTGTACGCGGAGAGCTTCGCGGGCAAAGACCATTTGCGGAAGATCCAGCAGGAGGCGCAGGAACTGATCGCGCGGTCGTTCGCGGGGGCCGGATAGCAGGTTGCGCCCGCCCTCCGGCTGTTGTCTACTTCTAGTGTGGGCTTGAAAGTCTTGGCGGTCTTTTTTTGCGCCGGCGCGTGCCTGGCGCAGCAATACGAACTCGGAGGCGCCTTCGGGTACGGCGTGTATACCGACGGCAGCGTGATTTCGCCGGGTGGAACGGCCACCGCTGGAATCCGCAACCGCTTCGCCGGGGGAGCGGTGTTTTGCGAGAACCTCTTCGAACACGTATCCGGAGAGATGCGCTATCTCTACCACGATGGCGACCCGTTTCTTTCCACGGGCACCGTCAGAGGCACGATCCAGGGCCAATCGCACGCCTTTCACTACGACGTGCTGTTCCAGGCGCGCGGCCGGCAGTCGCGCCTCCGCCCCTACGTGGCGGTGGGCGTGGGCGCGAAATACTACGCGACTACTGGTCCGGCGCCGGTGCCGCAGCCCATGCCCAAGATCGCGGGCCTGGTCGCTACGAACCAATGGAGGGCGCTCGTCACGGGCGGCGCCGGCGTGAAATACCGCTTGACCGATCACATCCTGCTGCGCGCCGATTTTCGCGATTACATCACGGCGTTTCCGACGCATGTGATCGTGCCGGCGGCCAACGGCACCGACAAAGGAATTTTCCACCAGTTCACACCGTTGTTTGGGGTGAGCTACGTGTTCTGACGCTACATGTACATGCCGCCGTTGACGGCCAGCACGTGGCCGGTGATGTAGCTGGCGTCGTCGCTCACCAGGAACTTGACGGCCGCGGCGACATCCGCTATCGTTCCGGCCCGGCCCAGGGGAATCGACGCCAGGTATTTCTGCTTCACCGCCTCCGGCAAAACGCTGGTCATGTCCGTCTCGATATAGCCCGGCGCCACGGCGTTGACCGTGATGCCGCGGCTGCCCATTTCCTGCGCCAGCGCCTTGGTCAACCCGATCAGGGCCGCCTTGGAGGCGACGTAATTCGCTTGTCCAGGGCTGCCGGCCTGACCCACCACCGATGCCATGTTGACGATGCGCCCCCAGCGGTTTTTCATCATGCCGGGGAGCGCCTGCTGGGCGGCGAAGAACGCGCCGGTGAGATTGATCTTCAGCACCAGGTCCCAGTCGGCGGGCTTCATGCGCATGGCCAGGCCATCGCGCGTGATGCCGGCGTTATTCACCAGAACGTCGACGCGGCCCTTGGCGGCGAGCACCTGGCCAAAGCCTTGCTTGACGGATTCTTGCGAGCTGACGTCCAGGTCGAGGGTCATCGCCTCGCCGCCGGCGGCGCGAAT
>JBAWDI010000123.1:0-1819 GCA_049590695.1 Bryobacteraceae bacterium | reverse complement strand
CTCCAGTTTCTTCTTCGCCAGGGGGGCGCGCGAGTGGCACAACCCCGTTTTGGCATGGCTGACAGCCAGATATCGCCGCGCCCTCAGGTGGGCTATCCGCCTGCGCTGGCTCACTGTCGCGGGCGGTGTCGCGACGCTTCTCCTAGCGGTCTATCTCATGTTCAGCGGCGTGATCGGCTCGGAGTTTCTGCCGCACCTGGATGAAGGCTCGCTATGGGTGCGCGGCACTCTCGCGCCGAGCACCGGACCCAGCGAAGGTATCCGGCTTGCCAATCAAACGCGAATTCTGCTGTGTTCCTTTCCGGAGGCTACCGAGTGCACCAGCCAAGTGGGCCGTCCCGACGACGGAACCGACACGACCGGCTTTTTCAACACAGAATACTACGTCGGCCTGAAGCCCAAGGAGCAGTGGCGGCCGGCGTTTCACCGGCACAAGGACGAGCTGATCGCGGGCATAAACCGGGAACTCGAAAAGATCCCCGGCGTCCTTTGGAACTTCTCCCAACCCATCGAGGACAACATGGAGGAAGCTGTCAGCGGAGTCAAGGGAGAACTTGCCACCAAGATATATGGCGACGACTTGAAAGTGCTCGAGGACAAGGCCGACAAGATCGTCAAGATCATGCGCGGGGTCAGAGGCATTGAAGACCTTGGCGTCTTTCGCGTTCTGGGCCAGCCGAATCTGAATGTGACGGTGGATCGCCGGCAGGCCGCCCGCTACCAGATCAACGTAGCGGACGTGCAGGATGCGATCCAAACCGCGGTGGGCGGCAACGCCCTTACTCAAGTCTTGCAAGGCGAGGCGCGCTACGACCTGGTGATGCGGTACCTGCCGCAGTACCGCAACACCAAGGAGGCGATTGAGAACATTCGCTTGCTGTCTCCCACCGGCGAGCGAGTTTCCCTCGCGCAGCTTTGCACAATCGAAGAGCGGGACGGCGCCTCCGAAGTCTACCGCGAGGCCAACCAACGCTATATCGCGGTTAAATACAGCGTGCGCGGCCGCGATTTGGGCAGCGCGGTGGAGGAAGCGATGCGGAAGGTAACCAAGGGGGTCCAACTGCCACGAGGCTATCGCATCAACTGGGAGGGCGAATACGAGAGCGCGCAACGCGCCCGAGCGCGCCTGTTCATCATTGTGCCGCTGACCGTTCTGTTGATCTTCATCATCCTGTATACGATGTTCCGCTCTGTCAAATGGGCCATGCTGATTCTGGTCGATGTGATGATGGCCGCGCCCATCGGTGGTTTGCTCGCGCTGCTGGCCACGCACACCAACTTCAGCGTCTCTTCGGGGGTCGGCTTTCTGGCGCTATTCGGGGTCTCGGTCCAGACCGGCGTGATCATGCTCGAATACATCAACCAGCGGCGTGCCCGAGGCGCCTCGATAGAGAATTCCGCCATAGAGGGGGCTGTCTTGCGGCTGCGGCCCATCATGATGACCATGCTGGTGGCCACTCTGGGGTTGCTGCCAGCCGCGTTGTCGCATGAAATCGGCTCCGACTCACAACGGCCGTTCGCAATCGTGATCGTGGGAGGTCTGATAGCCGCTTTGGCAATCAGCATCTTCCTGCTACCGGCGCTCTACGTGTGGCTGGCCCATGATGGCGATGTGCTCCCGGAGGTCGAAAGGGAGACCGTGTAGGGGCCGCATGCCCACCTTGGTTTAGCTTGGCCTTTGTTTTCCCGAGCCGGGAGGGGGTATTCCATTTTCCGGCAAAGAGGCCTATAATCCGAATTGGGAGAGTACCTATGGGGACTCCGGATGTTCCGGAAATACTCATCGGATTGGGCATCCTGGCCGGGCTCGTTTGGGCTC
>JBAWDI010000122.1:0-4931 GCA_049590695.1 Bryobacteraceae bacterium | reverse complement strand
TTTCGCGCGTAACGAATACAGGCCCTCGATCAGGCCCAAGCCCTGATCGAGGGTTCGGGTATCCCGCATCTCCAACTCGGTGTGGGTCAGAACGCTGGTAGACACTGGCGATTCCTTCAATTCCGTTTCTGTCCTGGTGCCCGTCACCACGATCGTGGTCTTGATATGAAACGGGTCCGAGGCGTCCTGCTGCACGCCAGCACCGGGCGGCTGAGTCTGCGCAAACAGACCGCCCGCGACAATCGTCATGAGAACAACTTTGGATGTCAGCATGATAGAAGTATCGACTTTACACATATCGTGCTACGAATGTCAAGTTCGTATGCGGAAGCCCTCGTCCCCACTCCGCCAAGCCGCAATCGTGCTACGATTTTGAGGGCGGTAGTACGAAATGCATATCCCCGACGGCTATCTGAGTCCGGCCACCTGCGCGGCCCTCTACGCGGGCTCGGCGCCGTTCTGGTATGTCGCGCTGCGCCGGGTGAAACGGCTGCTCTCGACCAAACTGATTCCGCTGCTTTCCGTGTTCGCCGCGTTTTCCTTTGTGGTGATGATGTTCAACCTGCCGTTGCCCGGGGGCACCACGGGCCACGCGGTAGGCGTTTCCATCGCCAGCATTGTGCTGGGGCCTTGGGCTTCCATCCTCGCCATCTCCATCGCGCTTTTCATTCAGGCGGTCTTCTTCGGCGATGGCGGCATCACCGCTTTCGGGGCCAACTCCTTCAACATGGCGATTGCCGGATCGCTGGTTGCTTACTTCACCTATCGCGCCATTTCCGGGAAGTGCGCCATTGTTTCGCGGCGCCGCGTGTTCGCCGCCGGCGTCGCAGGCTACCTGGCGATCAACGTGGCCGCGCTCTTGACGGCCATCGAGCTCGGAATCCAGCCATTGCTCTTCCGGGACGCCTCCGGAGCGCCCCTGTATGCACCCTACCCGCTGAAGATCGCGATTCCGGCGATGATGGCCGGACACCTCACCGTTGCCGGCCTGGCCGAGTTGATCCTGTCGGCGGGATTGGTGGCGTGGCTCCAGCGGACCCATCCGTCCCTTTTGAGCGCCACGGCGCCGGGAGCCGCGGTAACCGAGGCCGAAGCGGGCGGCTTCGGATGGCTGGCCATACGTCCTTTGCTGGTGGGCCTGGCCGCCTTGATGCTGATTACTCCTCTGGGGATTCTGGCAGTCGGGAGCGCTTGGGGTGAGTGGTCTCCGCACGATCTCGCGAACCAAGCGCTGCCCGCCGGCGTGCCGCACGGGCTGGAGCGTCTATCCTCGGTCTGGACGGCCCCTTTCCCGTCCTACTCGCCGCCCTTCCTGCGCAGCTCTTCGTTCGGCTATTTCCTTTCCGCGGCGTTTGGATCGGGGTTGATTCTCCTGGCGGCGCTGGCGTTGGACTGGGTCTTCGCGGCCCGGCGGCGGAGTGGGTAGCGTGCGCCCCAATCGCGTTGTCGAGGGATCCATTCACGGCTTCCTTCGGGTTCTCGAACACACGCTCGAATCCGAAGAGCTGGCGCGGCGCACCGGTCTCTTGCAGAGCCTCGATCCTCGCGTGAAGTTGCTCGGGTTCCTGGGCCTCATCGTGGCGGCGGCCGCTTCCCGCAAGCCGGAAGTCATCGGTGCTATCTTCGCCTTGGCCTCCGTTTTGGCGGTCTGCTCGCGCGTGCCGCTTCGCACTCTGGTATTCCGCATCTGGGCTGGCGCGTTCGCTTTTACCGGCCTGATTGCACTGCCCGCTCTTTTTCTCACCCCCGGCCGTCCCGTCGCGCGGTTGCCGCTGCTGGGGTGGGTGGTGACGACGCAGGGCATTCGGGGCGCCACCTATTTGATTTCGCGCGTCGAGACGACCGCGACGCTATCCATGTTACTGGTCCTCTGTACGCCCTGGACCCACGTGCTGAAGGCCCTGCGCGTGCTGCGCGTTCCCATCGTCCTGGTGGTGATCCTGGGCATGACTTACCGCTATATTCTTCTCATGATTGGGACGGCCGAGGAGATGTTCGAGTCGCGCCGCAGCCGCATGGTCGGAAGGCTCGAGCCCAAGCAGGCCCGGCGCCTGGCCATTGCCACGGCCGGAGTGCTGCTGAGCAAGACCATGCAGCTTTCCGGCGACGTCTACCTGGCCATGCAATCGCGTGGTTTCCGCGGAGAGGTATACGTGCTCGACGAGTTCTATATGCGGCGCCGCGACTGGACCTGGCTGGCGCTCTTCTGCGCGCTCGGAGCGGCCGCCATGTGGATGGGGCATTAGAAATGGTTTTTGAGACCGAGGACGTCGGATACAGTTACGAACGCGTGGTCGCGCTGGACGCCGTAAGCCTGTCGATTCCCGCCGGGCAGAGGGTCGCCTTGCTGGGGGCCAATGGGTCCGGGAAGTCGACGCTCCTGCGCCTGCTCGACGGCCTCTGCTTCGCCGCATCCGGCACCCTCCGCTTTTGCGGCGAGCCGCTCACCGAAGAGCGTTTTCGGAATGAGACGTTCTCATTCGACTTCCGCCGCCGTGTGGGCCTGGTGTTCCAGAATCCCGATACCCAGTTGTTCAATCCCACGGTCTTCGATGAGCTCGCGTTTGGACCGCTGCAACTGCGCTGGCCGCCGGAACTCATTCGCCAGCGCGTGGCCCAGACGTTGGACGATCTGAACATCGGGCAGTTGAAAGACCGGCCACCGCACCGGCTCTCGGGAGGCGAGAAGAAGCGCGTGGCCATCGCTTCCGTCCTGATCCTCGATCCGCAAGTGCTCCTGCTCGATGAGCCAACCGCGGGACTCGACCCCCAGAGTCAAAGCCATACGATCGACCTGCTGGCCGGCTGGAAGGACACCGGCCGGACGGTGGTCACCGCCACGCACGATCTGGATAGCGTCGAGGAAATCGCCGACTATTGCTTCGTGTTTCAGGCGGGCCGGCTGGTTGCGCGGGGGACGCCCGCGGCCGTGCTCGACGACGCCGATCTACTCAGGCGGACGGGCCTGCTGCACGCCCACAGGCATGTTCACGCCCACGGAGAAGTCCACTCCCACCCGCACCGCCACCACGATCGCTAGACCCTGTGGAGCGACCTTTTAGGTTGCCACGTCGGCGTCCGTGCCGACGTTCTTCGGGGAATGCCGGTAGGAATACCGGCATGGCAGGCGAAACGCCCGCTCCACGGCGCGCCTGTGCTACCTTAGATTCGAATGTCCGATCTGAGCCGCATCGGAGTGGCCATCGCCACCGGCCTCCTAGGCGAGTTTGATGCTCTCATCGCGAAACGCGGATACACCAACCGCTCCGAGGCATTCCGCGATCTGATCCGCGCCGAACTGGTGCGGGAATCCTCCAGCCGGCCCTCCGGGCGCGTGGTGGGCTCGCTGACCGTGGTCTACGATCACCACGTCCGCCTGCTCGAGGAAAAGCTCACCGAAATGCAGCACCACCATCACCGCTTGATTCTATCCGTGCTGCATATCCATTTGGATCACGACAACTGCATGGAATTGATTGCCCTGCGTGGCGCGTCTGCCGACGTGCAGCACCTGGCCGGCTTGCTGGCCGCCACCAAGGGTGTCAAGCACGCGCAGTTGGCGATCACCGCCAGCAGCGACGCCCTGTAGATTTGCCCGCTTCGGTCGCGATAAGGCGGGTGCCTACCCGCTCATGGACCCCAGAAACTCCCCGTTGCTGCGGGTTTTGCCCAGCTTGTCGAGGAGCAACTCCATGGTTTCCACCGGGGAGAGCGGGTTCAGCACCTTGCGCAGAATCCAGACGCGGTTGAGCTCGTCCTTGGGGAGCAGCAGCTCTTCCTTGCGCGTGCCGCTCTTGTTGATGTCGATGGCGGGGAATACGCGCTTATCCACCAGCTTGCGCTCGAGGTGGATTTCCATGTTGCCGGTGCCTTTGAACTCTTCGAAAATCACGTCGTCCATGCGGCTGCCGGTGTCGATCAGAGCGGTCGCCACGATGCTCAGCGAGCCGCCTTCCTCGATGTTGCGCGCGGCGCCGAAGAAACGCTTGGGACGTTGCAAGGCGTTCGAATCCACGCCGCCCGAGAGCACCTTGCCGGAGGGCGGAACGATGGTGTTGTAGGCGCGCGCCAGGCGGGTGATGGAATCCAGCAGGATCACCACGTCGCGCTTGTGCTCCACCAGGCGCTTGGCCTTCTCGATCACCATCTCGGCCACCTGCACGTGGCGCGTGGCGGGCTCGTCGAAGGTGGAGCTGATCACCTCGCCGCGCACGCTGCGCTGCATGTCGGTGACTTCCTCGGGCCGCTCGTCGATCAGCAGCACGATGAGGGTGACCTCGGGGTGGTTGGTGGTGACGGAGTTGGCGATGCTTTGCAGCAGCATGGTCTTGCCGGTGCGCGGCGGCGAAACGATCAAGCCGCGCTGTCCCTTCCCGAGTGGTGTCAGCAGGTCCATCACGCGGCCGGAATAGTTTTCCTTGACGGTTTCCAGCCTGACGCGCTCGTTGGGGTAGAGGGGCGTCAGGTTGTCGAAGAAGATCTTGTTGCGGGCTTCCTCGGGCGGCTCGAAATTGATGGCGTCCACCTTGATGAGCGAAAAGTACCGCTCGCCTTCCTTGGGCGGGCGGATCTGGCCGGAGATGGTGTCGCCGGTGCGCAGATCGAATCGCCGGATCTGCGATGGAGAGACGTAGACGTCGTCCGGGCCGGGCAGGTAGTTGTACTCCGGCGCGCGCAGAAAACCGAAACCGTCGGGCAGGCATTCGAGCACGCCTTCGGAGAAGATCAGCCCGCTTTTTTCGGCCTGGGTCTGGAGAATCTTGAAGATCAGCTCCTGCTTGCGCAGGCCGGCGGCGCCGGAGATGCCCATGTCCTTGGCCACCTGGTTGAGCTTCTGGATGCTCATGTCTTTGAGTTCGACCAGGTCGAGCGTGGGGGTTCCGTTCTTGACGCCCAGGGCCTGCTTGCGGCGCTGGTGGCCGGGCCCGGTC
>JBAWDI010000121.1:0-3430 GCA_049590695.1 Bryobacteraceae bacterium | reverse complement strand
GGGGCAAATGCAAAGGCAACCCCCGGATCCTCAGCGGTCACAAAAGGGGACATTTCTATCGAGGCGCTACGGGGGACATTTCTATCGAGGCTTGACATACGTCACGCTATTCCGTTGATCTGGAACGAAGGGCGGCGGTACACTGAACCTCAGGAGGGTGCCCATGACCATCATTGTTCAGGTCCGGCCTGAAGTAGAGGCAGTGCTCGCACGTCAGGCGGCCGCTTATGGCCGCGCGTTGGAAGCTCATGCTGCCAGCTTGCTCGAAGAGGCGGCTCATTTTCCAGCCGCGTCAGTCGATTCTGGCGCACCGGCAGCGGCAAATGACCTTGTCGAACTCTTCGCGCCTGTTCGCGGGTTGTTTGCGGACGGCGAACTTGATTTCAGCCGTAATCCCTCCACTGGCCGTCCCATAGACCTGTCATGAGCGGGTTTCTCCTCGATACCAACATTCCTTCCGAAATGCTCCGTCCGCGTCCGGACGCAAGCGTCGCGGCATGGCTTAAGCGGCAGGCAAACGGGACGTTGTTTGTCAGCGTCGTGACGATGGGTGAGTTGCGCCGGGGAATCACACTCCTCGCCGAGCGAAGCTCGCGGCGGACGGAGCTTGAGCGGATGATTCACGAGAAGGTTCCGTCGTGGTTCGACGACCGTATCTTGCCGGTGACGAGGATGATCGCGGAGCGATGGGGTGTGCTCGATGGGGAGAGGCAACTTGCCGGCCGGCCGCTAAACATTGCCGACGGCATGATTGCCGCAACGGCCCTCGACCACGGTCTGACGCTCGTCACGCGGAACGTGAGAGACTTCGCCGGTCTCGGTCTGGTTCTTCTCAATCCCTGGGATACTGCGCGATGACCGCTCAATCGGCCGTTCCCTCCGCTACCGTCGCGAACAAGCTTCCAGCGCTCATCGCCGTGGCGGGGGATCGGGCCGCGTTGAGCTTCCACAGCGTGGGGCAGGTGGCGCGCCACTTCATCGACGGCAACCAGTTGAAGGAAGGCATGCTCAACCGGGTGTCGGCGGTGGTGCGCGCCTACGACCCGTGCCTGAGTTGCTCGACGCACCCCGACGGCACGCTGGCGCTGGAGATTGCGCTGAAGGGGCCGGGCGGCGAGGTCCTGGATAGCATCGGCTGAGCGTATGGTTGACGCCGGAGAGCATGGTGGGGTACGGTAGGGGCACAGTTTGAAAGAGACGGCCCATGACGATTACCGTTGCCATCACACCTGAGGTTCAGGCCGAGCTCGCGCGCCAGGCCGCGGCCCACGGCCGGGCGATGGAGGCGTATGCCGCGAGCCTGCTCGAAGGGGCTGTCCGTCTTCCCGCCGGCGCTGACAGGCTGAGCCAGGATCGGCTCGAAGACACCTTTCGGGAGATGGCGAAGTTCTCGCATAAGGTCCCGGTTCTGCCCGACGAGGCCTTCACGCGCGAGAGTCTGTATCGGGATCACGACTGATGCCGCATGCCGCCACGTGGCACCTCGATACCAATATCCTGTTGCGGATGAGCAAGAGCGACGATCCGCACCACCCGATGATCAGAGCGGCGCTTCGGGCGCTGGTGGCCCAAGGCACACGGCTGTGTTTTACCTTTCAGATCCTCGGCGAGTTCTGGAACGCTTCCACTCGTCCTCGCGATCGAAACGGGTTAGGCCTGAGCACCGCCGAGACGGATCGTATCGTTCGCGTGATCGAACGGGATTTTGAGTTTCTGCCGGACAACCGCGACGTGCATGATCGTTGGCGACAGCTTCTCGTCATGCACGACGTCAAGGGCGTGCAGGTTCGCGATGCCCCCCTGACTGCGAGCATGTACGCTCACGGCGTTACGCAATTGTTGACCGTCAATGTCCGGGATTTCCAACGATTCGAAAAACTCCGCGCGATCCATCCCGCCGACGTGGCCCGCGCGGCACAACTGCTATGAGCAACCCGGCCCCGTCGCTCCGCGATACCGGTCCCCAACCTCCTGCGCCGATTACCGGGGCGGGGGATCGGGCAGGTGGCGCGCCACTTCATCGACGGCCACAAGATGAAGGAAGGCGCGCTCAACCGGGTGTCGGCGGTGGTGCGCGCCTACGACCGGTGCCTAAGCTGCTCGACCCAAGCCGACGGCACGCCGGCGCTGGAGATTGCCTTGAAGGAGCCGGCGGCGAAGTGCTGGACGGGATCGGGTGAGGGGCACGAAACGACAACGGGCCTGCTCGATCCCTTGCACGGGTTATGGGTTTCCCTTATTATGGGAACATGAACCTCACACTCTCTCTCGACGATGAACTTGTCAAGAAAGCGCGGAAGATCGCCGTCGAGCGGGACACTACCCTCACGGGCATGGTCCGCAACTACCTGGAAAGACTCGCCGCCGAGGACGCCGCATCCGGCCGGAGACGCCGGGAACGCGAGGCGTTAGAGCGCAGCTTCAAGAGCTTCCGGTTCAAGGTTGGCCGGCGAACCTGGAAACGGGCGGACCTATATGCCCGCTCCTGAATTCCTCGACACGAGTATGCTCGTTTACGCCTACGACCCGGGCGATTTACGCAAACAGCGCATTGCGCAGGATCTCGTCAGGAGGGCGCTGGCGGGGGATATTTTGGTGTCGACACAGGTGCTGGCGGAGTTCGCGGCCACCCTTCTGCACAAGATGGAACCGGCCGCGTGTCCCGGGGATGTGGCGGCTGTGCTGAATGCGCTGGGTCCGATTGGCGTGGTTGTCCCCGACGCCGACATCGTCCGGCGCGCGGTGGATGTCCGCGCTAAATACGGTGTGCACTTCTATGACGGCATGATTGTGGCAGCCGCGGAGCGGGGCGGTTGTGGGCGGATCTGGTCGGAGGATCTGAACGCAGGCCAGAAATATTTCGGGATTGCGGTCGAGAACCCCTTCCGGTGAGCGCGGCTCATCTTCGCGAATCTGAGACTCGATTTCCTCGGCATGAGCGCGCGTAGGCCCAGGCGTTCACCAGATCCTCGGCATGCAGGTTCGGGTAGCCTGCCAGCGGCGGTGCTTTCTCACGACAGCGTATCCTGGGAGTTCGCCGTCGACCGGGCCATCGAACGAATTGGAGATCGCCCCGGGCAGTTCCAAGAGTCGGGCGACTGTACGTCCATGTGAACTGACGACCGGGGCGAGAGCGACGCCGCCGAATTGCCCTCCTGTGCTATCACTAGAACTGGATGGATCGCATCGGGCGGTATAAGATCGTCGGGGAGTTGGGGCGGGGCGCCATGGGGGTGGTGTACCATGCCGTCGATCCCAATATCGGGCGGCCGGTGGCCATTAAGACCATCCACTTCGGCGGAGGGCGCAACACCGAGGAACAGAACCGGCTGCGCGAACGCCTGTTCCGGGAGGCGCGCTCGGCGGGCATCCTGTCGCACCCCGGAATCGTCACCGTCTACGACGTGGAACAGCAGGGCGAGCTGGCCTA
>JBAWDI010000120.1:0-7350 GCA_049590695.1 Bryobacteraceae bacterium | reverse complement strand
AGCATCGCCGTGGCGGGGACCAATCCCGGCGATTTCGCGCAGACCAACACCTGCGGCGCGAGCGTCGCGGCGGGTGGGAGTTGCAGCATCTCGGTGACGTTCACACCCACCGCGGCCGGCAGCCGCGACGCGTCGGTGACCATCACCGATAGCGCGGCGGGGTCGCCCCACACCGTGACCCTTTCCGGCACCGGCGCCGGGGTGCCTATCGTGTCGCTGAGCTCCGGCAGCCTGACCTATGCCAGCCAGAACGTAGGCACCACCAGCGCCGCCCAATCGGTGACGCTCAACAACACCGGGTCGGCAACTCTCTTGGCCAGCAGCATCGTTTTGAACGGAGCGAATCCGGGCGACTTCGCGCAGACCAACACCTGCGGTGGCGGTGTGGTCCCCGGTGGCAACTGTTCGATCTCTGTCACTTTCACCCCCACAACCACCGGTAGCCGCAGCGCCTCGCTGACCATCACCGATAGCGCGGCAGGCTCGCCGCAAATCGTCACGCTTACAGGAACCGGGCAGGCGGCCGTCTCGTCCACGTTTTACCTGCACGGCAATGACTCGGAGATCCTGGGCACCACGAACGGCTCCAGTGTGGTTCCTACGAATGCGCCTACCGGCGTCTCCGGCTCCGTCGTGGTCCGAGGCACCGGCTCGGTGGCATTTTCGCCGGTGGTGAATGGGAACGGGGTGGGGTTTGGGCCGGGGGGCGCTCAGAACACCAACACCGCGTTTCTGAGTTTTTCCGGGGCGCAGGTGGGCAGCGTGTTCAACGTGAACCAGGGGGATCTGACGTTCTACGTGAAGTCGAGTTACAGTTTCGCGCAACGGCAGGCGCTGCCGGCGAATAACTCCCGGTACGTGTTTGACGTCTGTGACGCCACGGGCGAACTATTTAGGTTCCTCATCCTGACCAACCAGGGGCATTTGGTGGTGGAGTATACGACGGGGAGCAGAGTGAGCGCGATCGGAGGCACGGTGAGCGGAAGTTACTATTTCGTACCGGTGGGGCAAGAGGACGCGATGTTCGGGCAAGGGGTAGTGGCGAAGTTCCGGCTGACCTGGGACGGGAGCAATAACGTTCTGTACTGGAACAATGTCCAGGTGGCGACGTCTCCGTATACGGCGGCAACACCGAATTGGGGGGCTTCGTCGTCGTTCGTGATCGGCGCGACTGCGCTGGGGAATCATAACGGTGGGGGCTACACATGTGACGACTTCATCGCCGAATTCCAACTTCGGTAATGCGCGCTGGATGAGCGGTACGGAACCGGGCGCTCCATGTTTGCCGGGTCGGGAGATACTGAGATGTGCGGCGAGGAAACAGGCCGCGGTCCGTCGCCTGGTTCCATCATCGGTCGAAATGGTCGAAAAACAGCACCCGCCCTTTGCGCCGAATCCCGGTGGCAGCCGCGAGTTGTTCGGGTAACTCCTTCACCGCCTGCTCGTAAAGTGCGGCCTGGTGACGGCTGAGCGGGCAGAACACCTTGATTCTGGTTTTGTCCGGCAGGGGCTGCGATCAGCCTCTTGTCCGTGGTGAGTGCCCGCCTGTCGGCCTCCTTGAGCTTCTTGACGAAGACGCACACGGGGAACTTCACCCAAGGGCAGGCCGGGGAGTCATCGCTGTTTTTGCGATACTGGTAGTCGCCACCCCTGGGCAGGACCGAGAGCGCAATGGTTGACATCCATAGCCACATTCTTCCCGATCAGGACGACGGAGCCCCCACCTTCGAAGAAGCGCTATCCATGGTTAACATGGCGGCTGCGGCCGGCACCACGGACATAGTGGCGTCGCCGCACGCCAACAGCCGGTTTGCCTTCGATCCCGCGGTGGTGGAGCGGAAGATCGCGGAACTGCAGCAGGCGGCGGGAGACGCGGTGCGCATTCACTATGGGTGCGATTTTCACCTGACGCCGGAGAACATCGAAGACGCCATTGCGGCGCCCGGTAAGTACTCCATCGATCACCAGGGTTACATACTGGTCGAACTTTCCGACAGCATGGTTCCCAGGAAGATGGACAGTATCTTCACTCGGATGTTAGATGCCGGGTTGCGGCCCATCGTAACCCATCCCGAGCGGAATCCGCTATTACTCAAGAAACTGCCCGAGTTGGAGTTATGGGTCCGGCAAGGGTGCTTGATACAAGTGACGGCGCAATCGCTTCCAGGAAGGTTCGGGAGATCGGCGAAATCGGCGAGCGATGCATTGCTGCGGCGCGGGTTGGTGCACTTCCTGGCGAGCGATGCGCACGATTGTACGCATCGCCCGCCGCTTCTGGACGAGGCGTGGCGCTACATCGCCAGACACTACGGGGAAGAGACGGCGCGACTTCTGCTGGAGGCGAACCCGCGCGCTGCTTTGACCGGCGCGGACCTCCCGTTCGCTGAGATGGAGGTCAAGAAGAGAACCTGGTTCTCGCGCTTCCACTCGGAGACATAGCGAGGGCAGCGTTTCGCGCGAGGCCTGCTGGCGCCGCGGGGATGTCATTCACGCGGGGGCGTCCGTTTTGCCTGGTCATGCCCGGCACGCTTGCGATCCCCGGCCGAAGAAGTCACCTGGAACCCCTCTGGCACCGGCTCGACTCCGGTCTGCCACGGTCCCAGGTAGCGCTTGACAGGCGATGCGATTGACAGCCTCGTGCTATGATTCTGCAAAGTCATGCTACGCCTGGAAGCGCTCGCAAAAGCAGGCCGTTCCCGTCGGCGTCGACAGGTTTTGATTCATTCGCACCGCGGGCGGCCACGTTGGACGAGTCCGTCAACAAACACAGCATGTCAACAGGAGAGGCCAAGAGTCGCGCCTGAGCCGGCGGGCGGCCAAAATGCGGCTATCAAACGGCACTCGGTCGAGTGAGAACTCAGTGGAGTGCGCCGATGTTCTGGTGTTCGTTCCCGCGATCGGCGGTCGGTTCATGCCCATCGCGGCGCCGCGCGGCGAGTACTACCCGGCGCCCAGGGATCCGCCGCCGTGGCCGCAGTGCAAGCGCGCCCGCGATCAGGCCGCGCTGGCGCTTGCCGGATGAACATCGAGGGCCAGAGCCAGGACTGCGAAACAGCCCTGAAGCCCAAGCCGTCAGCCACATTCCGTCTCGCCGGCGTAGCAAGAGCGCGGCTTGCGACGCATTGGCCGCGCCCGGTGTTTCTCCTGTAGAATCGAAGTTACCCTTCTTTTCATGCCCGAAACATTCGAGCAGCTTCTCGATCGCGCCGCTTCGGCATTCGGAATCGATCCCGGTTTTTGGGACATCTGGGGCCATTACCACACCACCACCGCGGAAGCCAAGCAGGCCATTCTGCGCGGTCTGGGATTTGCCGCGGATAATCTGGAAGAACTGGAGCGATCGCTGGCCGCGCTCACGCACCGGGAGTGGGAGAGGCTGCTGCCGCCGGCGGTAGTGGCCCGCGAATCGGCCGAGACGGAGCTGGTTTTGAACGTGCCCG
The DNA here is from genome assembly GCA_049590695.1 of Bryobacteraceae bacterium. Taxonomy (GTDB): domain Bacteria; phylum Acidobacteriota; class Terriglobia; order Bryobacterales; family Bryobacteraceae; genus Fen-178. The sequence goes on along the minus strand of JBAWDI010000120.1, from coordinate 3,910 downwards.
CGGAATCGCTGGGACAGCGCGCACAGTTTGCGATCCGCCGCGAGGACGGTTCTACCGCCGCATTCGAGCGCAACCTCGGGGAGCTTCCGCCAACGGCCCACATCGAAATGGATGGCCGCACGTGGGTGCGGAAACAGGCGCGCCTGCCCATCAGCCTGCCGCTCGGCTATCACGACATAACCGTGAAGCTGGGCGGCACGAGCGCGGCGACACGCTACATCGTGACGCCGGACAGGGCCTGGACGGACCCCCACCTGGGCCGCGGCGGCCGGGCGGCGGGCGTGGCCGTGAGCCTCTACGGAGTGCGCTCGGCCCGCAATTGGGGGTGCGGCGATTTTGGCGACCTGCTGGAGGTGGTGGACTGGGCGGCGGAAGATCTGGGCGCCAGCTTCGTGGGGCTCAACCCGCTGCACGCCATACACAACCGGCGCCCCTTCAATACCAGCCCGTATCTTCCGAATTCGAGCTTCTACCAGAACTTCCTGTACCTCGACGTGGAGAGCATGGCGGACTACGCGGGCAATCGCCGGGCGCTCGGATTGCGCCGGTCGCCGGAGGTTTCGGCCGAGATCGAGGCGCTGCGCGGCACGCCGTTCGTGGAGTACGAGCGGGTCAGCGCGCTGAAGCTGCGGTTCCTGAAGCTGCTGTTCGCCGGGTTCCTGCGAGAGTGGCGGCGAGGCTCGGCGCGGGCGCGGGAGTTCCAGGTGTTTCTGGACCGCGAAGGCGAACTGCTGGAGCGATTCGCCACCTGCTGCGCGCTCGACGAGCACCTGCACCAGCGCGATCCGGAGGTGTGGATGTGGACCGAATGGCCCGGCCCGTATCAAGACCCCTCGTCGGAAGAAACGCGCGCATTCCGTAAGAAGCACTGGCGGCGCGTGATGTTTTACCAGTACGTGCAGTGGCAAATCGACATCCAACTGCACCGCGCGCAGCAGAGGGCGCGCGCCCGCCATCTTTCCATCGGCCTGTATCACGACCTGGCGCTGGCCACGGACCGTTTTGGCTCCGACTTGTGGGCCTACCGCGACTTCTATGTGCCGGGCTGCCGCGTGGGATCGCCGCCCGACGATTTCTCTCCGAATGGCCAGGACTGGGCGTTTCCGCCGCCCAACGCGATTCGGCACCGCGAAGACGGATACCGGCTGTTTGCCGAATCCATCCGTAAGAACTGCCGCCACGGCGGCGCGCTGCGCATCGACCACGTCATGCGGCTCTTCCGGCTGTACTGGATTCCGGACGGGTTCGACGCCTCGCACGGAGCATACGTTCGGCTACCCTCCGAGGATTGCCTGCGCATCCTGGCGCTGGAAAGCGTCCGCAACCATGTGGTGGTAGTGGGAGAAGACCTGGGGACGGTGGAACCCGCCGTGCGCGACACGCTGGCGCGCTTCGGCATCCTCAGTTGCCGGGTGTTCTACTTCGAGAAGAACGAGCGCGGCGAGTTCCGCCGGTACGAAGAATACCCGCGGCAGGCGCTGGTCTCCTCAACCACCCACGACCTGGCGACGCTGGCGGGCTTTTGGGTGGGGACCGACATCGAGGCCCGCCGTCGAACCGGCATGATCGACGAACCGGGCTACCGGTCGCAAATCGAGATCCGCACGCGCGATAAGCAGAAGATGCTGGATGTGTTGTTTGAGACGGGATTGTTGCCGCCCGCGCTGCCGCTCTTCGCCGCCGATTACCCTGAGCTGAGCGGCGAGCTGCACAATGCCATCGTCGGATTCCTGGCGCTCACGCCGTCGCAGCTTCTGGCCATCAACCAGGAAGACCTCACCAAGGAGCTGGAGCAGCAGAACCTGCCCGGGACCACGTGGCAGTACCCCAATTGGGGAAGGAAAATGCGGCTGAGCGTGGAGCAGTTACGATCGGACGCTCAGGCCCGCGGGTTTACGGCCATGTTCGCCAACTGGATTGAGAAATCGGGAAGAAAAAACCAATTAGCCACCGATGAACACCGATGAACACGGATAAGCAAAATCCTTAAGGATTCTTATCCGCGTTTATCGGTGTTCATCGGCGGCCATAATTCTTTCATCACTTCCGCACTTCCCGCGGATCGTCCATGCGCGGACTGGGCTTGCCACTGTGCGAGGCGCGGGCGGTGGCGGGGTCGAAAATGCGCTTGTCCACGGGGAGAGCCTTGTAACGGCCCGCATCCGGGCGGGAAGCGAAACAATCGCTCAGGTCGGATGCGCTGGCATCAAAGAGATTCAGCGGCGGCACGTGCAACAGCCGGAAGATGGTCTTGAGCAGGCCGGGGAAGCTGGTGTTGGTGTGAGAGACGTAATTCCGCTTGAACCACGGGCCGGCACACAGCAGGACCGTGCGGTGCGCGTCGATGTGATCCACGCCGCCTTGCGCATCGTCTTCCGTCACGAAGACCGCCATCTGGTTCCACCATTTCGTGCCCGATAGATACTCCAGAATGCGGCCTAGCGCCAGATCGTTGTCCGCCACGAACGATTCGCGGTAGGGATAGCCGTCCTCGGGACGCGCGTCGGCCATGTGGTCGTTGGGCAGATGGATGAACAGGAATTGCGGCAGGTCCGAGCCTGTGTCGACGTACTTTTCCGCGATCTCATGGATGAACTGCGAGGCGCGGTATTGGTCCGGGATGTTCATGTTGAAGCCCGGATACTGGCGCGAGGTGTTGCGGTAGAGCGGCTCCGGCATGGGCACATTGGTGAGAAAACGGGCGCCAGTGGGTTCCAGATCGCCGCCTTCGTCGACTCCCGCCAGCTCGAATCCTTCGCCGAAGTTATAAAAAGACACGCCATGCCGCGCAAAATGGTGCCAGATGGTGCCGCCCTGGAGTTGTTCCTCGGGGTGCACGGAAGAAGCCGATCCGGCGAACAACAGGCGGCCGGGCGCGCCGCCCAAGCGAAAGTCCTTTTTCTCGCTGTAGGCCGCCAGCAGCGAGCTTTCCGTCCAAGCGTTGGGATAGGAACCAACCAGCCAGTGGTGGCCGTCGACGCTGACGTCCGAATCGGCGTAGAAGTTGTCGCTGAAAGTCCACTGGTGCGCAATGGCGTGGTGATTGGGAGTGACTGGGAGGTCCCTGATGCTGAGCCGCTTCCCCTGGCCGTCGAGATAACCGCGGCTGCCAAACCGCGCCAGTTGGGGCGTGCCCATGGCCCGCCCGTTGGATGCCTCGCGGATGTCTCCGAAGACTTCGTCGTAGGTGCGGTTCTCCTTCACAATGAGGACGACGTGGCGGATGCCATCGGGTAACGCCCGGGGCTGGCCGGCGTGAGGGACGAATCCATTGGCCTGGCTGACGAACGTCGTGTGCGCGGCCAGTTCGTCCGCACGGGGGAGCGGAAAAACGGAAATCGAGCCCTGGCGCAGTTCGCTGGGCAGAACTCCGTTGAACGCCGCCCACAAGTAGACATTCGGCCCGACGCCATTGCCTTTGGCGTTGGCCACGAACACCGTGTCGCGATCGATGGCCACGCGGGTGGGAAACCAGCCCGCGGGAAGGTGCCCGACCACCCGCCGCTGGCGCGTATCGACGACGCCGACGGCATTGATTCCCGCCTCGGCCACCAGCAGCCAGCCGGATTCCTCGTGGTATGCCATCCCGATGGGCAGCACGCCGCGCAGGGTTTCGAGACCGGGAATGCGAATCGGAATCTCGGCTTCCACACGGTTGGCGGCGGCATCGATCACGGTGATGGAATCGTCATTGGCGTTGGAGACGAAGACCTTCCCGGCGGCAGCCACGATGCCCGACGGGCTGCTGCCGCCGTAGCTTTGTTCGCCGAAGGGAATGCCGGTGCGGATGAAGGTTTCCACCTTGGGAGCGGCGGGGGTAGAGACGTCCACCACGCAAACCGAATTCGACTCGAGCACATTGGGATCGCCCAGGCCGGGAACCGCCACCGTGCCGCGCGCGGTCTGGCGC
>JBAWDI010000119.1:0-7292 GCA_049590695.1 Bryobacteraceae bacterium | reverse complement strand
GCGCCGGGCCGCGTGTACTGGCTCCACTTATCGAGCAGATCGAAATTGGCGCGGAGGTCCGGCCAGCGGTCCCAAAAATCGTTGGAAATGCGCCATAAGTTGGCGTTGGCGGCATAGAAATCGGCTTTCGCCAGATCCGCCGGGCCGGGTGAAAGACTCAGCACGATGGGCCGTCCCGATTTCACAATGGCGCGGTGCAGGGCGGCAATCTCATCTCCGTGAAAGGGAGTGGCGATGTCGTCGGCCTTGATGTAGTCCACGCCCCATTGGGCGTAGAGCTGCAAGATGGAATCGTAGTAATCCTCGGCCCCAGGCTTGCTCATGTCGACGCCGTACATGTCGGTGTTCCAGGGGCACAGCGACTTGGTGTCGGCGATGGCGGCGGCGCGCGCCTTGCTCCCCAAGACCGGCAGGTCCGCGGCCACGGCCCGGCGCGGGATGCCGCGCATGATATGGATGCCGAATTTGAGACCCTTGGCGTGGATGTAATCGGCCAGCGGGCGGAAGCCCTTGCCGCCGGCGGCCGAGGGGAAACGGTTGGTGGCGGGCGTGAGGCGGCCGTATTCGTCCATCACCAGATCTGCGTTGGGACGGTAACCGTGGGTCTGCGGGTGAGGCTCGGACCACTGAATGTCCACCACCACGTATTGCCAGCCATGGCTTTTCAGGCGAGCGGCCATGTAATCGGCGTTGGCTTTGACCTCCGCCTCGGTGACGGTGGTCCCGTAGGAATCCCAACTGTTCCAGCCCATGGGAGGCGTGGGCGCAGCGGGGTGCCCCCTGGGCCCGGCGGCGGCCGCCGCCAGTGGCGCGATCAGTAACAGCGCGGCAATTTTCATTCTCCTCGTCCTTGCTCTCTTACCAGCCCGGCGTCCATTCCCAACCACCCTCCTGGCGCGCGGCCACACGGCCCACGCTGGGGAATGGGAAATGAAACGCCATGAGATGCATGTTCCCGGCCACGGCCCGTTCCAGCAGCAAGCGGCGAGTGGCGGCCGCCTGTCCCGGGGCCAGGTCGAAGCCGTTCTCCCAATCCGGCCGCTCCAGGTGCAGCGGATGAACGGCCGCGTCGCCCATGTTGAGCAGATGCTGCCCTTCGGAAGAAATCAGCAGCGCCAGATGCCCGGGAGTGTGGCCCGGCGCGGGGATGGCGTGCACACCGGGAACAATTTCGGTCTCACCTTCCACCGTATCCACCTGGAACCGAAGGGGCGCGAGGCAGCGCCGCGCCGCCGAACCGATCATGCGCTTCACATCTTCCGGCACACGCAGGCCGCCCAGATCGGAGCGCGATTCCGTCCAGAAATCCCATTCCAACTGCGAGAGGATATAGCGCGCGTACGGAAAAGCCGGGTGCCCGCGGGAATCGATGGCGCCGCCGCCGTGATCGGGGTGGGCGTGGGTGAGGACCACGGTATCGACGTCCTTCGGCCGGACGCCCGCCGTCTCCAGCCGGGCGACGACAGCGCCGGTGGTCCGCGAGAACTCTCCCCCGCCGGTATCCACCAGCACCACGTGCCGGCCGGTTTCGATCAGCAGGCAGGTGTAGGGGCTCAGCACCGCATCTTGCGGAAGATGGCGGCTGGCCAGCGCGCGGGAGAGATCCTCGGGATCGGCGTTGGGAAAGAACCACGGCGTCGGATAGGAATAATAGCCATCGCTCAAAACCGTGCAGCAAATGGCCCCGACCTGAAAGCGGTACGAGCCCTCGGGCATATCTATATAGGGGTTAACCGAAACGGAGGCAAAAGTCAAAAGGAAACGATTGTTGGGGGGCGAAGGCGAACCGCCGAAACCTACCCTCGAATCGTGAGATACTGGTGAATATGGAGCAGTTCACCTTACATATTGATAATCAGGGTCGAGTGATGCTTCCAGCCTGGTGGCGGAGGAAAGAGGGAGTGGACCATTCAACCGAGTTGTGTGTCGCCGTAACCGAGGAGGGCGCATTGGTGGTGGAAACCAGGGAACAGGGACTGCGGCGCGCCAGGGCGCTGCTGCGTAAGTACATCCCCGAAGGAGTGAACCTGTCGGACGAGTTGATCGTCGAGCGGCGGGCGGAGGCGGCGCGTGAAGCCGAACAACGCCCATAGGCCGGTGTTCGATGCATCCGCGGTTCTGGCCTTGATGCAGGGCGAACCGGGGGCCGACAAGCTGAGGGATCTCCAGCCGGACGCGGTTGTCAACGCGGTGAATGCGGCCGAGGTGCTGGCGAAACTGGTGAACCGCGGCGTGCCGGCAGCGGAAGCGCAGGCCGCCTACGACGCGCTCCACCTGGAGACGACGCCGTTCGAACTGGCCATGGTTGCCGTCTCGGCCCGCTACGTGCGCCAGGGAGTGTCCCTGGGAGACCGCTGCTTCCTGGCGGCGGCCCATCGGCACGGGTCCGGATGGACTTCGGATCGAGATCTGGGGGCGCTATTCGGAAGCCGTGTTCCGCGGCTGAAATTTTTCCCATGATACGCCGGACAAGCCCGAAAAAGTGTTTTCCGGATGGTTCCATTCCGGGGTTCCGTCCGCCGCTATGGAGAGAGAGGGAATCCGGAAATGGAGAGGAACGCTCCAACTAGGAAGCGGTGAGGGTAATGGGGAGGGCATGGGGAACTTAAAGGCGGATGCTGGCGGCCGAACTCCCTCTTCCGTCTCCCACGTTAGTGCCGCGTCACCTCCGTATCTTCGTTTCGGCCGCGTAACTCGCTGCAAATAAAGAGAAAAGAATTCGAACATTTCTGTGAATGAAAAACGTTCCACGCCTTTGCCCCTCCTCCGCACACCTGTGCCCCCCATTCACGGGATTGACCGTGCCGAGCCGCCCGATCTAAAATAGATTTAAGCTAATTGAGCCATGTCCTGAGGAAACGGTGAGCCGTATGAACGCCACACGTCTTTCGATTGCCTGCGTTTCCTTGTCCATTGTCGCCGGCCTCTTCGCCGTGGCACAGCAGACGGATCAGAATCCGCCGGAGACCAGGAAGGCCTCCACCGCGCCGCAGCGTGAAACCATCTCCCGGCCCCTGTCGGAAAGGGAGAAGAAGAAGCGCGAGGAGAAGCTCCGCAAGGAGCTCGAAACGCCCTACCGCAAATGGCTGAACGAGGACGTCGCCTACATCATCACCGACGAGGAGCGCGCCGCGTTCAAGCGCCTCGCGACCGATGAAGAGCGCGAGCAGTTCATCGAGCAGTTCTGGCTGCGCCGCGATCCCACCCCGGATACCGTCGAGAACGAGTTCAAGGAAGAACACTACCGGCGCATCGCCTACGCCAACGAGCATTACGCTTCCGGCATTCCCGGCTGGAAGACCGACCGCGGGCGCATCTACATTACTTACGGCCCGCCCGACGAAATCGAAGCCCACCCCTCCGGCGGCAGTTACGAGCGGCCTCCCGAAGAGGGCGGCGGCGAAACTTCCACTTTCCCCTTCGAACAGTGGCGCTACCGCTGGATCGAAGGCGTCGGCACCAACATCATTATCGAGTTCGTCGACCCCACCATGACGGGCGAGTATCACATGACCATGGACCCCTCCGAAAAGGACGCCCTGCTCTACGTGCCGGGCGCCGGTCTCACCATGATGGAGTCCATGGGACTGGCCGACAAGACCGACCGCTTCAACCGCACCGACGGCACTCACCTCGGCACCCCATTCGGCGGGGAAACCGAGAGCATGAACGAGTTCACGCGCCTGGAGCAGTTCGCCAATCTTCAGAAGCCGCCGCAGATCAAGTTCAAGGACCTGGAATCCGCCGTTACCACGCACCTCAGCTACAACATCCTGCCGATGAAGGTGCGAGTCGATTTCTTCCCCGTCACGGACGCCTCGGTGCTCACCAACGTCACGCTCCAGTTCGACAGAAAAGACCTGCAATTCCAGTTCAAGGACGGCGTGCAGAAGGCGGTGGTCGACATCTACGCGAAGTTCAGCACCATGACCCGGCGCGTAGCCAACGTATTCGAAGACACGGTCACGGCCGACACGCCGCCCGAATACCTGCAAGAGTACACCAAGGGCAAGTCCATCTATCAGAGGACGATTCCGCTGCCGCCGGGCACGTACCGGCTGAACGTCATGGCCAAGGACGTGGTGGGCGGCAATCTCAGCAACTATGAGGTGGCCGTGACGGTGCCCCACCTGGACCCCGACAAGCTCTCTTCCAGTACCCTGATCCTGGCCGACCTGATGGAAAAGGTCCCCAGCAAGAGCATCGGCACCGGCCAGTTCGTGATCGGCGACACCAAGGTGCGGCCGCGCATGGATGACGTTTTCAAGCACGATGAAAAGATGGGTATCTACATGAAGCTCTATAACTTCGGGGCGGAAGAGGGAACCCATTTGCCATCCGGGCAGGTGGAGTATGAAGTGCTGAAAAACGGCACCAACGAGAGGATCTTCAATTACACCGAGGACTTGGCGCAGATTCCAGGCGCCTCCACCAGCCAGGTCACAATTGAAAAACTCCTTCCCCTAAATACCCTGGTTCCGGGCCAGTACACTCTCCGGCTGAAGGTAACCGATAAAAATCGCAACCAAACCCTTACCCCTTCGGTCCAATTTACGGTAACCTGATATGAGCGGGTGTCCCCGCTCCCCAAATGAGCGTCGCGGATGTTTAGCACGAAGACGCACAAGACGGCCGCGTTCCTGGCAATAGGGATTGCCTGTCTGGCGGCGCCTTGTGTTTCGCCGGCGGCCGGACCGATCCGGCTCTCCGGTGTCATCAGCGGAGTGGTCAGCGACTCCATGGGCATCCCGCAGATGGGCGCTATCGTCCTGCTCTACAACCGCCAGGACCGCGTCTATGGGAAGGTCCAGACCGACGACCTCGGCCAATTCAAGTTCGCGGGGCTGTTCCCCGACTTCTACTCCGTCAAAGTGACGCTCGCCACTTTTGTTCCCGCGCTCAAGAGGAACATCCTGGTGCAGCCCGGCATGCGGAGCGTGCTGAACGTCAACCTGAATACTCTGTTCAGCACCATCCAGCTCTCCTATCCATCGGTCGAAAGCGGCAGTCTCATGAGCGACGAGTGGAAGTGGGTTCTGCGCACCGCCTCAGCCACCCGGCCGGTGCTGCGATTCGCCGCCGATCCACTGGCTGGCAACCCGGCAACCAGCGCCCGCAGCTCGATGTTCTCGGATACGCGCGGCATCCTGAGAGTCTCCGCCGGGGATGGCCCGCTGGTCACGGGTATCGGCAACGAGGCCGATCTCGGCACCGCTTTTGCGCTGGCTACCTCGCTTTACGGCGCCAACCTGCTCCAGGTGAGCGGCAACGTGGGATACGGCTCGCAGACGGGGGTGCCCACCGCGGCCTTCCGCACCAGCTACAGCCGCGACATCGCCGGCGGCAGCCCCGAGGTTTCGCTCACCATGCGGCAATTGTTCCTGCCCGAGCGCCTGGGCGCGGCCGCGGCGGGGACGGACTCGGCTTTGCCGATGCTGCGCTCCATGTCCGCCGCCTTCAACGACCGTTCGCAGCTTACCGAAGACGTCGCGGTTCAGTATGGATTCACGCTCGATTCGGTCTCGTTCTTCGATCACCTGAACTATTTCAGCCCCTATGCGCGCCTGAGCTACAAGGCCGGGAACAACGCCGAAGTGGATTTCGCCTACACCTCCGGCAACGGGCGGCCCGACCTCGCCGGCGCGGTCTCCCAGGATGGGGATCTGCAGCGCGATCTCGGCACCCTCGGCCTGTTCCCGCGCATCTCTTTGCTGGGCGCGCGGCCGAAAATCCAGCGCGGCGAAGAGTACGAATTGACGTATTCTCTCAAGGCCCGCTCCCGGACCTATCAGCTTTCCGCCTACCGCGAATCGGTGACCAATGCCGCGCTCTCGCTGGTGGCGCCCGCCGGTATGTACAGCGGCGGCGACATCCTCCCCGACCTCTTCTCCGACAACTCGATTTTCGATGCCGGCGATTATCACAGCGTGGGATACACGGCCGCCGTCACGCAGAATCTGGGCGAGCATCTGAGCGCCACTCTGATGTATGGTTCCATGGGCGCGCTCACCGCGCAGGACCGCGAGCTCGTCAGCGACAGTCCCGATGAGCTGCGCTCCATGATCCGCTCGGGCCGCAAGCAGGCCGCCACCACCCGCGTCACTGCCACCTTGCCCCGGACCGGCACGCACATGATCGCCAGCTATCAGTGGACCGACAGCCACCGATGGGCCATGCCCGGCCACCTCTACAGCACCCAGCCCGTCGCCCCCTTGCCGGGGTTGAACATTTACATCCGGCAGCCGATTCCGGGCTTCTCGATGCTGCCCTGGCGCATGGAAGCCACCGCCGATCTGCGCAACATGCTGGCGCAGGGTTATCTGCCGCTGGCCATGGCCGATGGCCAGAGCGTGCTGCTAGTCGAGACCCCCCGCAGTTTCCGCGGCGGCCTCAGCTTCATCTTCTAGGGGTCTGCGCCGCAAATGACGCACCTTATCCAACGCGCCGTGGAGCAGGCGTTTCGCCTGCCATGCCGGTATTCCTACCGGCATTCCCCGAATAACGTCGGCACGGACGCCGACGTGGCAACCTAAAAGGTCGCTCCACGGATCGAGCGCGACGATCTGTCGGGAGTGGATCAGGCGCATTTCTTGCGCCGCACTACCCCAAGGAATCGCCGTCGCTTTTCAAAAAGCGAGCTTCTTCTTTGCCTCCGTAAAAGCAAGTTCTTCGAGTTCGACCCACTGAGCGACACCGGCCTCGCGGTGAAGCCTGGCCAGGAAAGCTGCGCGTGCCGCCAGTTCGCCGGGAATCGCCAGGGAGGCTGGTTTGGACCGCTTCACGCGAATGGGCGCTTCCCAGGCGGAGTCGTCAGCCGCCGCGCCGGATGCCATCCGGCCCCTACCCACGGCGCGCGGCGATCACCCTTGGGATGCCGGCCAGGTCAGGCTCGATGCGCACGTCCCGCCATCCACTGAGAAGGCCGGCGACGTAATCGCGGCTGCCGAAGCCCAGTTCCATGACGAGCCAACCGCCGGGGCCGAGGACCCGCGGGGCATCGGTCGCAACGCGGCCGTAGATTTCAAAGCCGGTCTCGCCGGCGAAGAGCGCTACGTGGGGTTCCCAGTCCCGGACCTCCCGCTGCAAGCCCTGCCGCTGGGCGTTCGGCACATAGGGCGGGTTGCAGACGATCAGATCCATGGCGCCGGCGGCGATAGCTTCCATCAGATCGCAGACCACCACGTTTACCGGTGCACCGAGCCTGCTGGCATTCCCGGCGGCAACAGTGGCGGCCGCCGGCGAGATGTCCGTGGCCCAAGCCTCGGCGCCGGTTTCCAGTTGCAGCGTCACCG
>JBAWDI010000118.1:0-7918 GCA_049590695.1 Bryobacteraceae bacterium | reverse complement strand
CCGCACTTGTGCTCGACCAGGAATTCGATCAGGCTGCGCACCACGCGTAGGTCCGTGACCGAACCACGCAGGTAGGGGTCAGTCTGAATCCTGGGCTTGATCACAACCCAGTCATCGGAAGCGACGATACCAGTCAGCCCGCCGCGCCTGCTGGTCCCCAGGGAGATCGCCTTGCGCAGCATCGCGTCGATCTGGCCGGCACTGAGCTCGGCATTCACCGGCGAAGGATCGGCGAGCCCCTGGATCTTAGTCCCATCGTGGTCTTCGGAGCCGGTGAAACTCGACAGGACAATGCCCACGCGAGGGGTCGTGTCCACAGTGGCCCCGGCGGTGGCGACTTCCTGGCTCCAGGCGCGGCCCAACGCCGCGATGGCTGGAGCCGATTTCAGAAAACCTCTCCGCAGCACCTCGCAACTCGCTCCTGTGGGAGGTTAACACATGGCCGTGCTACCGGTGCGTTGGGCAGCCCTTGTGAAGCGTCTTGCCGGGCGGCGGCACGTCCCCTGTCTCGAGATTATCGGGGCTGATCGATTTGACCCAGTCGCAGGTGCTGTAGTGATATACCCCGGAGAGCTTGCTCCACGCGAACGCTGGAGCCGCCGGTGGTGCACCGTTCGTACTGGGCCAGCCGCCAATGGCGTACGAATCGGTCGTCGCGCCGTGAGCCACGGTGTATTGCATGGCGGCGAGGTCGACGCTGACAACGGTGGTGCCGCTGACGGTGTCCCATCCGGGGACGGGCGTGGCGCCGGCGCCAAGCTCCGTCCAGTATGTCTCGGCGCCGGCACTGTGCAGGCGTGCGAGGCAGTCGGCGGCGGGATGGCCGTAGGTGTTTCCGTCTCCGGCGCTGATGATGGCGATGGTTGGCTTTGTCTGGGCCAGCCACGCGCTGTTGCTGCTGTGGCTGCTGCAATGATGGTGTACCTTGTACACGTCCAACTTCCCAACGGCGCCGGCCACACCGGTTTCGACGTCGATGTAGTCGTCCGCGTCGTCACCGCTCAAGTCGCCGCCGATCTCCGCGCGAAAACTGCCGTAAGCGATGCGCACGGCGAGGCTGAGGTCGTTCTCGTTCGTCGTGGCCAGGCCGTTGGCGTTCACCGCGTAGACGTCGATCTCCACCGGCGCCGGCGAGGTCTCATCCAGGATGATCTTGTCGCCCACGCGTGCGGTAGTGCGCTTCCCCTTGGTGGCCAGGACGTACGCATCGTAAAACTCGCTCTCGTACGACTGTCCACGGTCCTCCACATGGTCTACGCCCACCGAGGCTAGTACGCTCGGGACGCACCCGATGTGGTCTTCATGGTAGTGGCTGACGATCAGGTAGTCGAGCTTCCGGATGCCAAGCTGATCGTAGTACGCGAGCGGCTTGTCGCAGTTCATGCCGACCATGTCCCGGCCGATGTCGAACGCGACGGTCTGGCCGCCGGGTGAAATCAGGATCGCCCCGTCGCCCTGGCCGACGTCGATGAAACGTAACTGTAACTTGCCGTTGGCCTGCGCCCACATGCTGGCGGCGGCCAGGAATAGGCAAAGAAGGAAGCGATGTAGTGGCGCGATCATAGACGGAAAAGCGACCTCACTCCTATCTCTTCGGCCGCTTGGTTCATCACAATAGGGATCTGAGCAGGGGCTTTGGGGCGAGGGCCATTTCGCGCGGCGCGCGGTTGCGGCGGGTGCCCCGGTGTGCTATCTATGGGTTAGACTATCAATCCGACTGAAACCGCCCCGCTTGAGCCAGTAGCGGGGGTTCATCATAATTTTTTCGAAGGATGGCATCCCGTGGAAGCTGTCAATCGCAAACTTATTCGTCCGTCTCTTAACGAGATCAAAGAACAGATCGCGCCTCCCCGCCGGGCCGCCCCGCCGCAGAAGAAGCCTGTTCCGCCGGATCAGACCAATGCGGAGAATTTTTACTACGTGAAACAGATGCAGGCCAAGACCGCCATGGTCTTTGTGCTGCGCGATGGAGAAACACTTCACGGAACCATCGAATGGTACGACCGGTGCTGCCTGAAGGTGAATCGCACGGGCGAGCCCAACCTGCTGCTCTACAAGCCGTGCATCAAGTACATGTACAAGGAGGGGTGACGGCCGGAAAATGCGTCTGTCCCCTTTTTGAGAGGCGGTATTCCCGGCGTTCACCAGCTTCGCGGAAGCGCCGCTTTTCCTCTTCGGTTTCCGGAACCACGGGCGCAACGGCGGCGGCGTTTCCGTTCTCATCGAGCCCCACGAACGTCAGGTAGGCCGAGCAGGTGTGCAGCCGCTCGCCGGTCATGAGGTTCTCGGTGACGACGGGCTTGCGCGCGTGCCGCATGGCGGCCATGGCGCCCGCCATGTCCACCAGGTGCATGACCTTTCCGCCCAGGACGTGACCCAGGCCGTTGGCGTCGTTGGGCAGCGCCAGCTCGGAGTATTCGGACACCGATTCGCGTACCGGTTTGCCTTGCATGGTTACACCCGCCGCTTTCGGCGCAGATAGCTCTCGACATAGGCCAGCGCCTGGCGGCTCACAATTTCGCCAGCGGGAGGATCGACGAACGCTCCCGAAGCCACGGAATAATCCAGCGGCCCGTGAGCAAATGGATGGTGATCCCGCTCCACGACGTAGTAGATGCGCAGGGAAGCGCCCTGGTCGCGCGAGACCGTAAAGCGCACGGCGTCGGGGCCGTCGCCGGATGGGAAGCGGGCGCATGTTCCGCGCGCATAGCCGAGGTTGCAGAGCCGCGCCAGTACGGCTTCGTCCGGCTGCCAGGGCAGATCGGGGACCGCGCGGCAGATGCCCGCCCATCGATCGCCCAGCGGCAGAATCCCAGTCGAAACCCGCGGTTCCACCGGATAGAAGTAGGGGCAGGACATTTCAAAGTGGGACAGACGCTTTCGTCTGTCAACCCGGCGCCGCTTCAAACAGTACCACATCCACGTCGGCGAAGGGGCCCAGGCGGCGCTCATGCCAGCCGGCGAATTCGGGGCGGCGTGCGAACCAGTCCCGCCAAAAGTGCACTTGCGGCTCCCAGCCGTAGATCAGGAAACGGCGCGAGCGGGAAAGCGTGGCCGCCTGGGATTCGGCTGGCGGGGAATCCTCGAACGGGAACAGGTAGATCTTGCCCGCAATGGGATAGACCGCCAGGTGCGCGTAGAGGAATCCGGGCAGCGGGTAGTCGGGGCGCCAGGCGGGCGGGCGGGCTTCAATGAACGGACTGGGGCAAATCACGGGGATCTCACCCGCGGCTTCCAGTTGGTTGACGGCGCGCGCGGCCGCGCGCCAATCGGAGTTGTGGTGCCGCGGCCAAACCGCGCGCCATTGTCCCAGAAAGAGAAGCACCCCGAGGGCGAATATGACAGAGATCCGCCGCCACTGGCCGGCGGGAACAAACAGAGCCGCCATGGCGGTGGAGGCGAGGGCCGCGCCCGGCAGCGCCAGTTGCAGGTAGCGCGGGACGAAAACCGCGTCGCCGGTCAGCCAGGAAAAAGCGTACAGGAGAACGGGCTGGCAGAGCCACCATGCGGCGACAAGAACGATCGTGGTGAGCGCGAGCGGCCGCCACCGCCGCGCGCGGGCGATCAGCCATGCGGCCAACGCGCATCCCAGCACGAGCGTCAATTCCAGAGAGCGGAGGGATTGCCAGAGCGACGGCAGGGGCGCGAAGACGTGCGCGCGCGCCTCGCGCAGCAAAGAGAGCGTCTGCACCGTTACCGGCAGCAGCGCAGCGGCGCAAAGGGCAAAGACTAAAACCGCGCGCTTCGGGTTCACTGGAGTCTCGCCCCGGGCCACGCGCGCAGCGGCATAGAGCACGAATACCAGGCACGAAGGCCAGAACAACAGGTGAATGTATACCACCAGCGCGGCAGAGGCGGCGAACAACAGCCCATCGCGCCAGGTGCCGGAGTCGAGCCACCTCACTAGGAACAGCAGGGCGGCCGCGAACACGAACATGCCCAGAGCATAAGGCCGCGCGTTGGCCGCCTGGTAGTTCAGGCCCGGCAAAGCGAGGCACGCAAAGACGGCAAACCATGCCGCTTCGGGATGGATCAGCCGCCGCGCGAGGCCGGAGAAGAGCCAGAGGAACGCGCCCATGGCCAGAATGGACGGCATGCGAGTGGCCACCTCGGAATACCCGAAAACCGCACCATTCATGTGAATGACGGGGTAGTACCAGGAGCGCCACGCCTGCGGCGCCGCGTCGGCCAGCGAAGGGTGATTCGCGCCGTGCTGCGCGACAAAGACAGTGGCCATCTCATCCAGCCAGAAGCTGGAAGGCAACGGCATGAACCAGAGCCGGACGAGGCACAAGGCCAGCAGCAGCGGCAGCAGCAGCCGGCCGCTACGCAAGGTCGTTCCGCAGCACGACTCGATAGCGGGCTTTGCCGGCCTCCAGGTGCGCGAGCGCTTCGTTGGCCCGGCTCATGGGAAACTCCTCGGTGACGGGAGCGATCTGGTGCCGGGCGCAGAAATCCAGCATGGCCACCACCGTGGCCGGAGCACCCGAAGGCGAACCGCCCACCGACCGCTCGCCGGCGATCAACGGGAACGCGGGAATGGGCATCGGCTCGGGCACCACACCCACGATGTGCAGACGCCCTTTGGGAGCCAGCGCCAAAAGATATGCCGTCCAATCCAGCGGCGCGTTGACCGTCGACAGAATGAAATCGAAGCTGCCAGCCAACTGTTGCAACTGTTCCGCCGAATGCGTATCCACCACGTGGTGGGCGCCCATCCGCCGGGCCTCCTCCGACTTTGAGGCGGAGGAAGTGAAGGCGGTCACATCGCATCCCCACTTGTTCAGGAATTGCAGCGCCAGGTGCCCGAGGCCGCCGATTCCGACGACGCCCACCTTATGCGTGGGCAGCACGCCGCATTCGAGAAGCGGGTTGAATACCGTGATCCCGCCGCAAAGCAATGGCCCGGCCTTGGCCACGTCGATGCCCTCCGGAATGGGCGTGGCCCAACACCAATGGCAGCGGACCTTGGTGGCGAATGCGCCATGCCTGCCGACGATGGTCTGCTCCAGGCTCTGGCACATGTTGTGATTACCAGTGAGGCACTGGCGGCAGTGCAGGCAACTGCCGGCGTTCCAACCCAGCCCCACCGTTTGTCCGATGTGAACCGACTTGGCGGCGCGCCCCATGGCGGAGATTGTTCCAATGGCCTCATGCCCGGGGACGAAGGGATACTGCGTGATCTGCCAGTCGTTGTTCAACATGGAAAGGTCGGAATGGCAGATGCCGCAGTAATGGACGTCGATTTCGACCTGCTCGTCCGCCAGCGGCCCCGGGTCGTAGGCGAGCGGCCCCAGTCTTCCGCGCGCCTGGCGCGCGGCCAATGCATGAATTTCAGACATGCGAATTATGGTCCCCCTGGGTAAATGGTAGCAGGGGTTACAGCACGCTCAAGCTCACGTCGGCTTCCAGCATCCCCGCAGCCGGCTCCAGCGCGGTGGTACCGTCGAGCGGCTCCGCAGCCGGCTCGAAGCTGAACCAGCGGGCCAGCGCCTCATCGCTCACCCGGCGGCGGCTGTAGTCTGCGGTTGGAACGGAAGTGAACGAATAGCTCCCGCCCTATTTCGAGACCGAATCTTGCGACGCCAAGCGCGTCAGCGCGCGCACCAATGGCCGTATTTTGCCACCAGTTTTGAGACAGACTTTTGCGACGCTGGAAGACCCGCTTCCACGGGCTCCGGGCAGTGTCGCAAAACTTACCCTTTGTGGAACATTTGACGGCGGGGGTGAGCGACGCTCGTATTGATCATAGCGATAAAGGCTGATCCATTTAGTAGACCTTGTTGTACCCAGCGCATGGAGCAAATTGGAACTGCATGTGCCCGTCTTTGTCGCGCACCATATTCCCGCTCGCGTCTCGCACGATGGAGCTGGGGCTGAGGTAAAAACAAAATTCAGTGCGCCGATGCGCGCCAAAAATATCGTCATATGTGGCTACGCCATGAGTGTAAATTTCGCGGTTGGGCTTTGGGGAGATGATTTCCTTCCTGGTCGGAGCGTCGATCTCGTCCCGCTCCCATGTCCAGCCGGTCATAGGTGGGGTTGCGTTGGGGAAAATAACGCCATCTTGCGACGGCCTAGTGGGGGCATCCGCCAAAACATATCCCTGCGGAAGTGGGTAGGGTAGAAGATCGACGATGCCGATCAAATGAAACTGCTGCGCAGGTGTTTGCCCGTGGTTGATGAAGTTGAATCCGACGCCGATGGGGCCGTTATCTTCAAGGCCCATAACGCCTACTTGCTCGACGCCGACATAAGCCCGCAATTGTCGCTTTTCAGAATCGTTAGCTATATATCCCTGCCACGCGGCAGCGAGGAATGCCAATACAGCAATAACTACTGCCGTTATCTCCAGCAACGTGGGCTTAGCCTTTTGGAGGCTGTTTCGATCTCCCATGCCCTTCTAAGGTAACATGTGAGGCAAGCGGCGGCTAAAGTGCCTTCGCCCCGTACTCCGGGTCACGCGAAAGAGGCAACGATGATGAACGTTCGCAACGTTGCACAAAGGACCCTTTGCGAGACAACGGCGGTGGAGAGGAATGGGCGACGCCCGCTCACTTTCCGATAAGCCCACTTCAAGGCCAAGCGGCCTTTCGGTAAGCCTAGCCGGGATCGTTGATGACTGGTGCCAGTGATCGTGAGTACCCCGATGGCAAATGGGATTGCGGCGAAGCTCCTAAACACTGCCAAACGCTGGAAGAGTATTTGGCTTATGTGGAGCCGTTCCTCACTATCATACGGCGCGATACTCGCGGTCATTGACGGCAAGCGGCGGCGGCTAAAGTACCTTCGCCATGCCGTTTTTCGGGGTCACGCGGAAAAGGGAACCTCTACGCGCATTCAAGCCGCCTTAGCTTAATCCGTTCGGCCCGAACGTGAGCAAGGTCGTACTGAGCCTGTTGCACAAGCCAGCTTTCGGCGTTGCCGCCAAAAACCTTCGAAAGCCTAACGGCAATTTCGGGAGATATGCCGCGCTTCCCGTTTGCGAGTTCCGAAAGCGTGTTGCGCGTCACTCCAAGCGCTTCGGCTGCTCGCGTGATGGTCAAGCCTGAAGGCTCAATACACTCTTGCAACACGACAACACCGGGGTAAGGCGGGTTTTTCATGGTCATGGGCTGGTTCCTTTCAGTGGTAATCGACATAATCAGCGTCCTCCGCGTCGCCGTCAAAGCGGAAAATCACCCGCCAGTTGGCGCGTACTGTAACCGTCCAAAAGCCTTTAGACGCGCCTTTGAGCGGATGCAGCCGGAATCCCGGCAGATCCATGTGGTCAACGGTTCGAGCGGCGTGAAGAGCATCCCGCACCGTAACGTGCCACGTGGCGCATGTCAAGAACTCTTGTAGCAGCTAGCTTTTTGCTTTGCTGGCATCCGTGAGGCGTGAGCCGAACGGGGGGTCCGCGTGACCCTCAGAGCACGCTCAAGCTCACATCCGCTTCCAGCATCCCCGCAGCCGGCTCCAGCGCGGTGGTACCGTTAAGCGGCTCCGCGGCCGGCTGGAAGCTGAACCAGCGGGCCAGCGCCTCATCGCTCACCCGGCGGCGGCTCATGATGATATGCCTCTGGCGCAGGGCGCTCCGGAAGCCCTTGGCCACTTGCCAAAAGGCCGCCAGCGACCTGGGTTCGGCCAGCAGGCAGCCGCCCACCACCACCAGGTCGCGGGCCATCATGGGCAGCCAGAAGCGGCGGTACAGATCGGGCGTCGCGTTCTTGATGCGCATCAGGAAGCGGTTCTTCACGGAGTGCATATTGATGATGGCCGGGACCGCCAGCCGGCTCCCGGGCGTCACGGTTCGCACGTGCCAGTCCACCGCCGCGGGCGTGTAGATGCAGCGCCAACCGAGCAACTGCGCCCGCCACGCCAGATCGGCGTCTTCCCGGTAGGCGAAGAAATCCGGGTCGAACAGGTCGCCATCCAC
>JBAWDI010000117.1:0-4386 GCA_049590695.1 Bryobacteraceae bacterium | reverse complement strand
GGCACAGACGGCGTACTGGGAGAACAGCGGGACGCTCTTCCGGCACGCGCTCCAAGTGACCGAGGGGAACTACCTGGCCGAGCATAATCTCGGCGTCTACCTGCTGGAGCGCCCGGACAGTCTGGCGGAGGCCATCGCGCACCTGGAACAGGCGGTTCGACTGAACCCCGATTCGGTGCGGGCACACAGCGACTTGGGGAACGCGCTTTCCCGTGTTCCGGACCGGATCGAGGAGGCCATCGGCGAATACCGCGCGGCACTGCGCCTCGACCCGGATTCGCCCATTCCGCACAACAACCTGGGCAATACGCTGGCCGAGGCCGGCTGGCGGGAAGAGGCGATCGCGGAATACCGGACGGCTCTCCGGCTGAAACCCGATTACGCGGAAGCGCGCGCCAACCTGGCGGCCGCGCTGGCGACCGCCCCGGATTCAGCCGAACGGCACTACAACCTGGGGGTGTCGCTCTCCCAGGAGGGGCGCAACGCCGAGGCGGTGGCGGAGTTCGAGGCGGCGCTGCGGCTCAAACCGGATTACGCCGAGGCGGAGAACAACCTGGGAGTGACGCTCGGGCAGATGCCGGGACGGAGCGGCCAAGCGATCGCTCACTTCCAAGCGGCGCTGCGGCTGCGGCCGGACTACGCCGACGCCCATTACAACCTGGGGATCGCGCTGGCGAATACGCCGGGAGGCATGCCCGAGGCGCTGAAGCATTTCGAGGCGGCCCTGAAGCTGCGGCCCGACCCGGAGCTGCGGAAACTGGTGGAACAGTTGCGGCAGTAGATGGCAAGTTAAAGCATGCCCCACCTTAGGGCAACTGCGAAACGTCCCATCCGCCACCCAGCGCCTGAATCAAGGAGACGCTCGCGGCCATGCGCCGCGTGAGAATATCGACTACCGACCGCTGATTCTGCAACAGGCTGGTCTGCGCGGTGATTACCTGCAAGTAGTTGGCGATTCCTCCACGATATTGTTCGGTAGAGATGTCCAGCGACTGCTGCGCGGATTTAACCGCCCGGTCGGCGATCACACCCTCTTCGGAGAGGATGCGCAACTGCGCCAAACTATCCTCGACCTGTTGAATTGCCGTCAGTACCGTCTGCCGGTAGTTCGCCACGGTGGCGTCGTAGGCGGCTTCGGTCAGCTTGACTTGAGCGCGCCGCTTGCCCGCATCGAAAAGAGTCTCGGCCAACTGCGGTCCCACGGACCAGAAGCGGCTGGGCCATGTCAGCAAATCACCGATGACCGCGGTTTGCGAACCCGCGCCGGCGCTCAAGCTCAGCGACGGGTAGAACGCCGCCTTGGCGATTCCGATCTGTTCGTTGGCTGCCGCCACCTGCCGTTCGGCGGCGGCCACATCGGGCCTCCGCTCCAGCAGAGTGGAAGGGAGACCGATTGAAGATACCGGCGGCGGCGCCTGTTTGGGCTCGGCGGGAATCGACAAATCCGACGGCGGCTTGCCCGTCAGCACGGCGATGGCATGTTCGAATTGGGCCCGCTCGACTCCCAGGTCGGCCAACTGCGCGCGCGCCGTTTCCAACTGAGTCTGAGCCAGCGCCACATCGCCCTGCGATGCGACACCGCCATTGAACCGGTCCTGGGTCAATTGCACATTTCGTACGTACGACTTCACCGTGGCGGCCAGCAACTGCTGCGAGGCGTCCAGTCCCTGAATCTGGAAGTAATCCCCGGCGAGTTCCGCCTGATACAACAAGCGGGCATTCTCCAGTTGCGCCGCCGAAGCCTGCGCCGTGGCCGAATTCGCCGCTACGGTGCGCCGGATGCTTCCCCATATGTCGATCTGCCAGGCGGCGTCAACGGGTATCGTGTACAGGCGTCTCACACTGGAAGGCGCGCCCGTTCCGGAATCCGTGGCGGATGGCGAGGCGGCCGCCGTGGGAAACAGACCCGCCCGGGCGATGCGCACCGCCGCTTGCGCCTCGCGGAACTGAGCCTCGGCGGCCAATACGTTCTGGTTCGAGATGCTCACCTGGTCTTCCAGCGCGTCGAGCCGCGGATCGTTGTAAACCTTCCACCACTGGCCGCGAAGCGCTCCGTCATTGGGTTGCGCGTCCTTCCAGCCGGCTGGCGGCGCTTCTTTAAAGGCCGGCGGCGCCGCTGCCCCAGGGCGCTGGTACTTGGGGCCTACCATGCAGGCGCTCGACAACAGCAGCCATCCTGCGGTCCCCCAAACGAGGGTCGAGTTATTCATACCTGAGAGCCTCAATCGGATCCATGAGCGCCGCCTTGCGCGCCGGGTAGTAGCCGAAGAATACTCCCACCAGCGCGGAGAACAGAAACGCCAGCAGGATAGACAGAGGGCTGACCTGGGTCGACCAACTCGCAAAGTGCGAGATGAGCAGCGACGCCGCCAGCCCAACTACGATCCCGATAATTCCACCCAGCAGCGACAGCGTCACGGCTTCCACCAGAAACTGCATCAGGATGTCGCCGGTCTTGGCGCCCACCGCCTGCCGCAGGCCGATCTCGCGCGTCCGTTCGGTCACCGACACCAGCATGATGTTCATGATCCCGATGCCGCCCACAATCAGCGATACCGAGGCGATAGCGCCCAGCAGAATCGACATCACTTGCGCCGACGTTTCCTGGGCCTGGAACACCTCGGTGAGATTGCGGATGGTGAAGTCGTCGTCCTGGCCCGGCAAGATCCTATGCCGTTCGCGCAGCAGCGCCGTCATCTCCTGAATCGCGGAGTCCATGGCTTGCGGATTGATGGCCTGCACCATCAGCGAGCCGACCGCTTGGGCATTGGCCTTGTTGGCGCCCAGCACCTTTTGCATGGCCGTGGAGATGGGCAGCAGGATGACGTCGTCCTGGTCCTGGCCCGTCGGCGACTGGCCTTTCGGTGTCAGCACGCCCGCCACCGTAAACGGCACATTTTTGATGATGACCACCTGGCCCGTGGGATCGCCGTCGCCAAATAGGTTCTCGGCGACGGTTTCACCCAACACGGCCACTTTGGCGGCCGCATCCACGTCCTGATCCGTGAAGGACTCGCCGTACAACATGGTGTAATCGCGGATGGTCATGTAATCCGGTGTCACCCCCTGGGCATTGGTGGCCCAGTTGGTGTTGCCGTACACCACCTGCACTCCGCCGTGCACGGTAGGGGCGGCGAGAGCCACGGACGGGCACTCCGCCTCGATGGCCTTGGCGTCGTCCACCGTCAGCGAGGAGACCCCGCCCGAGCCCAGCCGGACGCCATTGGTGCTGACGCTGCCCGGCAGCACGATAATCAGGTTGCTCCCGATACTCTGGATTTGCGCCTGGATGCGCGCCGTGGCGCCCGCGCCAACACCCACCATCGCGATCACGGCCGCCACGCCGATGATGATTCCCAGCATGGTGAGCGCCGAGCGCATGCGGTTCACCTGCAGCGCGCGCAGCGCGATGCGGATGCTGCCAACGACCTTATTCATGACGAAACCTCCTCCGGCAGCTCGGCCGGAAGCTGCTCCAGGTCTTTCCGCGCTTCGCGCGGCTGCGCCAGCCTCTCGTCGAGTTGCAGCCTGCCGTCTTTGAAATGGATGCTCCGGTTCGAGTAAGCCGCGACATCCGGATCGTGCGTCACCACGATCATGGTGATCCCCTTTTCGCGGTTCAGCCGCTGGAAGATCGCCATGATCTCGATGCTCGTCCTCGAGTCCAGCGCTCCGGTCGGCTCGTCCGCCAGGATAATGCTGGGATCGTTCACCAGCGACCGCGCGATGGCCACGCGCTGCTGCTGGCCGCCGGAAAGCTGGCTGGGCTGGTGTTCCTCGCGTCCGGCCAGCCCCACCGCGAGCAGCGCCTTCATCGCCCGCTCGCGCCGCTCGCGGGCCGGGGCATCGGTGTACATCAGCGGCAGCTCGACATTCTCCGCCGCACTGGTTCGCGCCAGCAGGTTGAACTGCTGGAATACGAACCCGATCTTCTTGTTCCGAATCTCCGCCAGTTGGTCGCGACTCAACTCTCCGACGCTGACTCCGTCCAGCGTGTAGACCCCGGACGTAGGCTTGTCGAGGCACCCGAGGATGTTCATGAGCGTGGATTTGCCCGATCCGGACGGCCCCATGATGGAAACGAAATCTCCGCGCTCGATTTCGAACGAGATGCCCTTCAACACGTGCACGGTCATCTCGCCGAGCCGGTAATCCTTCACCAGATCCTGGATCTCGATTACGGATGCCATGGCGCTCGCCTAAAATCCCGGCCCTCGGCCGCCCTTGCCGCCGGTCTTCGAGCCGGGGCTGCCGCCCGATGCGGGCGCCGCGCTTGCCAACACCGCTTCAATCGCGTTGTCTCCGTCCTTCAGGCTGCCTGTCAGAACTTCCGTATTTGTGCCATCAGTTTCGCCCGTAGTAAGAACAACGCGCTCCGGTTTGTTG
>JBAWDI010000116.1:0-7039 GCA_049590695.1 Bryobacteraceae bacterium | reverse complement strand
CCACGACGCCTTCCCCGCCCGGCCCGGCGACAACAACATCAGCCGGCTTAGGCGCGTAGTTCACTTTGACGGTGGTGAAGTTGCCAACCGCAATGGCGCGCAGGTTCTCCGGCGTGATCTCCGGCCGCCGTATGACGTGCGGGATCAGCACAATCATCAGCTCGCTGCGGTCGTGTTCCGAGCTCTCGCCGCTGAACAACCGCCTCAGAAGCGGAATGCTGGAAAGGCCCGGAATGCCGGTGACGGTCTTGGTTTCCTGCACATTGATGAGACCTCCCAGCAGGCCAACTTCGCCTTCGCGCATCCGGATATCGTGCGAGATCTTCTTCTGGCTGATGACGGGCTGGTTGATGCCGCCCAGGTTGACGTACGAGCTCACGCTGTTGATATTCAGGTCGACGTGAATGCTGACATCGCCGTCGTCATGCACGCGCGGCGTTATTTCCACGTTCACGCCGGTGTCGATGTACTGGAACTGCGTATTGACCAGCGGGTTGATGCCCACACCGCCGATGCCCGGCTGGAAGCTGCCACTGGCGGTGGGAACGCGGTCGCCGATATTGAGCGTGGCCTTCACCCCATCCACCGAGCGGACTTGCGGAGCTTGCAGCACTTTGGTCCGCGCGTCGCTCATCGCCGCCTGCAAAAGGGCCCCGGGAAGGGTAGTGGAAAAGTCCGCACTGGCCAGGTGCCCGAGGTTGGAGAGCGGGATGGAACTGCCGGTCGTGCTGGTCGAGCTGGTTGTCGTGGGGGTAACCGTAGCGGTGGCAGTGCTGGTGGTGGCTGTCGAGGTGGAACTGGTGGAACTGATCGGCACCTGTATGCTGGAGCGCGGCGTGAAGCTGATGGGAGAGTTGATCCCGGTGGAAGCTATCGCCGCGGTAATTTGCCGGCTGAAAGTCGAGCCGGCTTCGAGCACCAGAACGTCCACCACAACTTCCGCCCGGGGCTTGTCCAGATCGTTGATGATCTTCTCCACGAAGTCCATGCGGTCGGCCTCGCACTTGGCGATGATGGCGTTCTGCGCGGTGTAGAGAAACATGCGCTGGCAGTCCGACACGGCGCGCGCCGCGTTCATGATTTCCTGGAGATCGGTGTTGGCGGTGACGTTCGAGAGGTAGAAAATCCGAGCCACCTGCTCTTCGTAGTCGTGCCGCTTGTTGACGGTGTCGTTGGTGATAAAGATGGTGTTGGGCGAGAGCGCCTTCCAGAAAGACTTGGTGAGCACGGCCAGGGTGTCGAGAGCCTGGTCGATCGTCGAGTTATCGAGTTCCACCGACAATTTGTTTTTGTCGGGCGCAGGCGGTGTGTACTCCGGGTCCCACACCACGTTGATGCCGGCCAGCTTGCCGACCGTTTCGAAGAGAACCTTGACCGGTTGGCTGTTCATCTTGAGGTTGATCGGTTCGGGGTTGAGCGGCTTGAGTTCGGGGACGGGCAACATGCGGTCGATCTTGTCCTTGATCTCTTTCTTCACCTCGTCCGTCGGTGTCAGGGCGCGCTCCTGGGCGGGGGCCTCTTTGCCGGTCTCTTCCACCCGTTTGCGCTCGCGCTGGATCATTTCCTCGGTGCGCCGGAGCTCCTGTACGGCAGCCGCGGAGCCGGGGTTGAGCGCATAAGCCTTCTGGAATTCGAGGAGAGCCTCTCCCAGCAGGCCCTGGTTGCGGATCTTCAGCCCTTTGTCGACGTGCGCCTGAGAGGCCTGGAAGCGCGCCTTCTCCGCGGCCATCTGGTAGACCATGTCGGAGGGGTCCTCGGAAAGGGCCTTTTCGTACGACTCCAGGGCGGCGTCCCACTCCTTCCTGTCTTCGCTTTTGCGGCCGGCGGCCAGATACTGGTCGCCTTTCTTGGTGCGAGCCTCCAGCGAAACCGCCGGCGCCATCAGCGCGGCGGCCAGCACGACAGCGGTTAAACGATTGAAAAAAAGCATGTTCCCGTACTTTCTCGGCCTTCTGGAAGCCCTATGCTAAGATGAAATCGAATCTCCGGTCTCGGACCATCTAAAGTCATTGACGACGCTAGGCTTTCGCGCGTTGAGACAAAAAAGCTGAGATCCAAATTGGCTGACAGAGACGCATCCCTCAAGATCCTGAGCGACAACCGGCAGGCCCGCCACAACTATTTCCTCATGGAGCGGTTCGAGGCCGGACTGGTGCTGACCGGGACCGAGGTGAAGGCCGCCAAGGACGGCAAGGTCCAACTCAAGGACGCCTATGGCGCGGTGCTCGGCAACGAGGCCTGGCTCATCAACGCCCACATCAGCCAGTACTCGCACGGCAACCGCGAGAACCACCCTCCCATCCGCAACCGCAAGCTGCTGCTGCACCGCCGCGAGATCGACAAACTGCTGGGCCAGACGCGCGAAAAGGGCCTGGCTCTAATTCCCACCAAAATGTACCTGAAAAAGGGGAAGATCAAGTGCGAACTGGCGTTGGCGAAGGGCAAGAAGCTATATGACAAGCGCGAGGCCGACCGGTCGCGAACCGCCGAAGCCGAGGCCCGCGCCGAGATGCGGCGGCGGGCGTAGACTGCTCCTCGGGCAGGACCTCCAGCAGCGTCAGGCACTGTCGGCGGAACTCGGTGATGCCGATGTCTCGCGTAACCACTTGATTGACATCGAGGTCAGGCTCGGGCCCGCACCGATTCGCAGTGGCTCTCAGCGCAGCGAAACGGCCGCTTCTCCCACCAGGCGCTGGCGCACATGCGTGCCCAGAAGGTCGGCGAAGCTGTCGCCCACCGTGGTGTTGAACAGAACGATGCCGGCGCAATCGTTTTTCGGATCGAAGAAGGCGTAGCTGCTGAAGCCGCCCGTGCCGCCGTTGTGCCAATAGTATCCGCCCTTGTCCACATGCAGCCACGCCAGGCCGATGTGCATGCCGGGCCCGGCGTCCGCGCGCAACTCATGGGTTTGCGCGATGGCCTCGGCCAGCGCGTCCAGATCCCATGCATGGGCCGGACGGTGCTCCGCGTCATGGCCTTGAATGAAGCGCGCCTGCTGTTCCTGGGAAAGCGACAAGACAGTGTCTTTCAGCCCCAGCGGGCCGGCGATCTCCTGCTGTAACAGAGCCGCGTAGTTCTTGCCGGCTCGATTGGCCAACGCCTGTCCCAAGAGCCCCACGCCGAGGTTGCTGTATAGGAATTGGGGGGCGGCCGGTTTGGCGACGCCGTGGGAAGCCAGGAAGCCATAAAGATCGGCGGGGCGATAGTCGGCGTAGGGATTCTGGGGATCGGCGGGATGGAAATTGTCGGGCATGCGCGGGAGACCGGAGTGTTGGATGGCAAGATCGAGCAACGTGATTTCCGCGCCCTCGGGTTTGGGCACCGCGCCATCCGGCAATAGCCCGCGCACAGGGTCGTCGAACTTCACTTTTCCTTCGGCGGCCATCCGCGCCAGCAACAGGCCGGTAAAGGTTTTCGAGATGGAACCGATTTCGAAGATGGAATCGGGCTTGGCGGCGCCGAAGGTGAAAACGCGGCGCACACCGCCTTGCACCACGCCGATAGCGATGCCCGCGCCGGTTCCTTCGGAGAGCGGACCGGGGCGGAAGATCGGCGTGCGCGCAGCGGCCAGGTCGCGATCGAGAACCGATTGCAGGTCGGCGGCCTTTACGGGCGGCATCGCCGCGTCCGTGGCAACGGGCGAGACCTTTACGGCCGCGGTCTGCTTCGAGAAATTGAGCGCGAATGTGCCGCCCTGGGTCCACTTACCAGTGAGAGTCTGGTTATCGGCCGAGAGCTTGCCGCTCCAGCGGCTGCGAACTTTGGGAACGTCGAACGAGAAATCGGTTCCGCTCAGGCTTGTGTTGGCGCATTCCCAATCGAGCACGCCCTGATCCAGACTGTCGAAGGTGCAGAACTCGCGCCCGGTGCGGTCGCTCTTCACTTTGATCTGTGCGCGCAGAGAACGGCCGCCGGCCTCCACGGCGCCAAGCCAGACGCCATCCACGGCGGACGGCTTTTCGGAAGGCGCGAAGGTATCCCGCGCGAAGTTGAGGGCCATGGGTTGTCCCTGGTTCCATGTGCCCGTGAGCGATGCGCCATCCGCACTGATGGCTCCCTTCCATGTGCCGTTGACCGCCGGCACCCGGAAGCTGAGCGTGTTGCCATCGTTCTGGAAATCGGCGCATGGGATCCCCGTGGCGCCTTGATCGACGCTATCGAGCGTGCCGCTGAGCGAGCCATCGGGCGCAGCGGTAATGTGCAGCTTCACGTGCAGCGCGCCCGCCAGAACGCCGGCATAATCTCCGGCCACGGAAGGCTTGGACTGCGCGGATAGCCCGCACTCAAACAGGCCGGACAGCATCAGCAAGCCCATCCAGAAAAGGCGATCGAAACTCATGGAATCGTTCCTCACTGCCGAATCTCCGCGCACCCCCGCCCGGTCGGCAGCATCTTGCCGGGGTTCAGCCGGTTGTCCGGATCGAAGAGCACTTTCAGCCGCCGCATCATCTCCAGCGATTCGGGCGTGAACAGCTTGACCATCAGCCCGTTCTTTTCCATGCCGACACCGTGCTCGCCGGTGATGGTGCCGCCCGCTTCAATGCAGTATTCGAGGATCTCTTCACCGGCGGCGCGCGCCTTTTCGAGATCGCCCGGCACGCGCGGGTTGAACAGGATGATGGGGTGCATGTTGCCGTCGCCGGCGTGGAAAATGTTGCTGATGGTAACACCGCGCTTGCGGGCCACCTCGCCGATGAAGCGCAGCGTGGGCGCGATCTTGGTGCGGGGCACCACACCATCCTGCACGTAGTACGTCGGGCTGACGCGGCCTACGGCGCCGAAGGCGTTCTTGCGGCCTTTCCAGAGCAGGTCGCGCTCCTCGGCGGTGCGCGCCACGCGGAATTCGCGCGCGCCGCACAACATGCAGGCCTCGCGGATCTGCTCCACCTGCTCCTCGACCGCCTCACTCAGGCCCTCCAACTCGATGAGCAGAACGGCCGCGGCGTCCATGGGGTAGCCCGCGTGGGTGGCCTCTTCCACCATGCGGAGCATCACGCCATCCAGCATCTCGACGGCCACCGGTGTGATGCCGCGGGCGGTGATCTCGGCCACCGTGCGCCCGGCATCCTCGTTGGATTCGTAGACGGCCAGGGCGGTCTTCACCGCTTCGGGCTTGCGCATCAGCCGCACAGTAACCTTCGTCACCAGCGCCATGGTGCCTTCCGAGCCGGTGAGCAGGCCGGTGAGATCGTAGCCGGGCAGGTCCGGCGCCTTGCCGCCGGTCTCGACCACGGTTCCATCGGGCAGCACCAGCTCCAGTCCGAGGACGTGGTTGGTGGTGACCCCGTAGGCCAGCGTGTGCGGCCCGCCGGCGTTTTCAGCCACGTTGCCGCCGATGGTGCAGGCCTTCTGGCTGGAGGGATCGGGCGCATAGTAATACCCGCGATTCTCGGCAGCCAGCGTGATATCCAGGTTGACGACTCCCGGCTCGACCACGGCGCGCTCATTCTCGAGATCGACTTCCAGGATGTGGTTCATGCGCGCAAAAGCCACCAGGATACCGCCTTCGCGCGGGATGGCCCCGCCCGAAAGCCCCGTTCCCGCGCCGCGCCCGGTGAACGGCACCTGGAATTCGCGCGCGATCTTCACGATGGCGGAGACATCTTCGGTGGAGCGGGGAAACACGACCAGGTCCGGCCGATGTTTCTCGACGCCGCCGTCGTATTCGTAGAGCGCCAGGTCCTCCGGCTGGTCGAGATAGCCAAGCGGACCGAGAAGCTTGGCGATGCGTTCGGTACAGGCGGCGGGAACCATCATTTTAGTGTAGTCCTCGGCTCCCTTGCGCGGCGAGACCAAACAGAAGCATCTTTTTCGACGCGGAGCCGCGGAGATGCGGAGAAAAACGCAGAAAGGAAGAAGGGGAGGAAAAGGTCAAAACCTGAGCGCGCAGAGGCAGCGGAGAAATCGTGAAAAAGCGAGGCCTTCGGCCAAATGGAACATTGGTCAAAAGCCTCGTTGCGCCAGCCCCTATTACCTCCGCTGCCTCTGCGCTCTCAGGTCTTAACTGGTTTGATTCTTCTCTGTCTTTTCTCAGCGTCTCCGCGGCTCCGCGTCGAAAAGGACGCGCCCATTCGGGCCTACAGCTTCAACCCCTTCAAGTACTCCCGGAACGGACCGCCCAAATCCCGCCTTCGCAAAGCGAATTCCACGGTGGCTTTCAGGAAGCCCAGCTTGTCCCCCGCGTCGTAACGCGTGCCCTCGAAGCGATAGCCGTATATGGGTCGGTTGCGCAGCAGGTGCTTCAAGGCGTCGGTGAGCTGGATCTCGCCTCCGGAACCGGGCTCGATGGCTTGAATGGAATCGAAAATCTCCGGCGTCAGCACGTAGCGCCCGATGATGGCCAGGTTCGAGGGCGCTTCCGAAGCCTTGGGTTTCTCCACCAGGTCGCGTATGCGGTAGACCCGATCGCGGCCGCCGTTGTAGGCCACCGGCTCGGCGTCAATCGCGCCGTACGCGGAAATGCTCTCCGCCGGCACCTCCATCACGGCCACCACCGGGGCGCTGAAGAAATTGTACACATCCAGAAGCTGGCGCAGGCAGGGGGTCTCGGCCTCGATCACGTCGTCGGCCAGCACCACCGCGAACGGCTCGTCGCCCACCAGTTCCCGGGCGCGCAATACCGCGTGCCCCAGCCCCAAGGCTTCCTTCTGGCGCACATAGGACACGCTGATCATGTCGGTTATGCCGCGGACGATGGCCAGCAACTCCTTCTTCTTGCGCGACTCCAGCAGGTATTCCAGCTCGAAGCTGACATCGAAGTGGTCCTCGATGGCGCTCTTTCCGCGGCCCGTCACCATGATGATGTTCTGAATGCCCGAGTGGACCGCCTCCTCCACCCCGTACTGGATGATGGGCTTGTCCACGATGGGCAACATCTCTTTGGGCTGCGCCTTGGTGGCGGGAAGAAAACGCGTGCCGAGCCCGGCGGCGGGGAAAACAGCTTTTCGTACTTTAGCCGGCATCTTCTACAGTGTAGCGCCGGCGATCTTGTCGCCGGTGGGTTTGTCCGGAATGGGAAGAACACCGGCGACCAGATCGC
>JBAWDI010000115.1:0-2486 GCA_049590695.1 Bryobacteraceae bacterium | reverse complement strand
CGCCCCTTCGAGATCCGCATGGTGAATTTGCAGGAGCTGCTTGATTCGCTCGACCTCTTCCGCAAGGTCACCGGCTTGCGCCTCGAGGACGTTTACAACCTCATGCTGAAGAAGGGCTGGACGCTCGGGTCGGGGCAGCTCACGGCCGGCATGCACCTGCTGATCCGTATGTTTCACGGGCCGCAGGTGCGGATGCTCGAACAGTTCTGGCGGGAAAGCCGGCCGGACATGGTGGTGTCGCTGGTCCCCAATTTCAACCGCGCGCTGGGTGAAAGCCTGAAGCGTGCGTTGCCCGGTGCGCCGCTGGTGACCATCCTCACCGATATC
The DNA here is from genome assembly GCA_049590695.1 of Bryobacteraceae bacterium. Classification (GTDB taxonomy): domain Bacteria; phylum Acidobacteriota; class Terriglobia; order Bryobacterales; family Bryobacteraceae; genus Fen-178. Next base: position 2,159 of record JBAWDI010000115.1, on the reverse strand, counting down.
GCGGATCACCCGCCGCACTTCTGGATGGAGCGCCAAGATCAGCATTTCATCTGCGGGTCGGACCAGGCCGTGGAACAGGCGCTCGCCCTGGGCCACCCGGAAACCAAGGTGCACCGCGTTTCGGGCATGATCCTGAACCCGCGGTTCTACGAGACGGAGCCGCTCCGGCCAGCGGAGCGCGCGGAGGCTCGCGCCACTTTGGGATTCGATCCGGAGCTGCCGGTGGGGCTGGTTCTATTCGGCGGCCAGGGCGCGGCTGCCATGCTCGAAATCGCCCGGAGCTTACCGGACCGGCAGCTTGTGTTGATTTGCGGTCACAACCAGAAGCTGGCGTCGCGGCTGGGGGCGCTTCCGCGCCGCGCGCCGGTTTTCATCGAAGGCTTCACCCAGGAAGTGCCGCGCTACATGCAACTCGCGGATTACTTCATCGGCAAGCCGGGGCCGGGCAGCATCAGCGAGGCGGTGACCATGCGGCTGCCGGTGATTGTGGAGCGCAATGCCTGGACGCTCCCGCAGGAACGCTACAACGCCGAGTGGGTTCGCGAGCAGGGTGTCGGCGTCGTATTGCCGAACTTCCGGCGGATCGCGCGGGTAGTTGACGAACTGCTCGAGCCCGCCGCCTATGCGCGGTTCCGCGCCGCGACCCAGCGGCTTCACAACCGCGCCGTGTTTGAGATCCCCGACATTCTGGAGAGCATTCTCAAGGATTGCGCCAGGCCAGAAATCCCAACCCCAGCGCCGCCACCAGCGTGATCGCCAACCCGGCGTCGAAATAATTCGAGTGGAAGCGGAACTCCACTTCCCCATCTCCGGCGGGGACCACCACCCCCATCAGGGCGTGATCCACGCGAACCACCGGCAGTTCGCCGCCGTTCAGGGTAGCCCGCCAGCCCGGATACCAGGCGACGCTCAGTTTCAGCAGACTCGGCCAAGCGGCGTGGTAGCGGATGCGGTACGACTGCTCGTCGTAGGAAATGACGGATGCCGTGGCGGCGGGGTCCTGCCGGACGGGGCTGTGCGGCAGGAGTACCACGGACTGGGCTCTTGGATCGAGCGTTTCCAATGCCTGGCGGGACTCGGCAAAGCTGCTCACATCCGCCACCGCCTTGGGGAAGTAGGCGCGCGGCAGCACCGACGGGTTGGAGTCCAGGCTGCCGGTGGTCATGTTCAGAAAGCGGCTGACGTTGAGACCGTCGCGCAGCTTGGCATTCCGCTCGATGGCGTCGGTGTATTCGTCGTAGAGCGCCGGCTCCAGAGCGAAGTACCCATAGGTGGCTTCGAGCTTCAGGTCGAGCGGGTGATCCTGCGGACCCAGCGCGAACAGATGGCGCGGTCCGTCGAAACGCGTGAGTGGAGGCTGGCTGGCAGCCACCTTTGCGCGGCCCATCTCTTCATGCGCGCCGTAAAGCTCCTCGAAGCTGGCGCGGGCATAGGCCAGTGGGTTCTTGAACGAGTTCGAGTACCAGAGATCGGCGAAGAAAATAGCGGCCACCATGATTCCCAGGTATGGAATGCGCCAGCGCGCAAACAGCCAATTGCCGCCTGCCGCCGCCAGCAGCGCCAGTCCGAACGCCACCAGGAACCAGCCCTGGATGGGCGCCCGGAACTTGCCCAGGCCGGGCGCCAGCGCTACCAGCCGGTAAAAACCGCCGGCGGGTCCGAGCATGAACCACGCGGGCGGAACGATGAGCAGCAGGGCGGGCAATCGCGCCCTGGTCTTCACTGCCCCGAGCGCGGCTAAGGGTAGAAGGAGCAGGCCGGCGTAGAAGTAATACTGGGTTCTGTCGAACGGCCCGCTGTAGTTGTCCGAGATGACGCCCAGCCAGTCCGGCGCCACGAGCGTCATCAGCGCTTGCGGGTGCAAGATTCCTTCGGTGCTGGTGGAATAGCTGGATGCGGCGCGGATGGAGTGGCTGACCAGTTCCAGGCCGGGCAGAATCTGAATGGCCGCGCAGGCCAGCGCGCCGGCCAGCATACCGCCGAGGATGGCGGTGGTGCGCAGCCAGCGGCGCCCGCGCCCCCAAAGATCGGCGAGAGAGTACAAGCCCAGTCCCAGGAAACCATAGACCGCCGTCTGGGTATAGCCGGCCAGAATCATGGCGCCGCCCGCCAGGCCACCCAGCGCGGTGTAGCGGAAGGCTGCGGAATCGGCCGCGCGC
>JBAWDI010000114.1:0-3171 GCA_049590695.1 Bryobacteraceae bacterium | reverse complement strand
TGGACCGCGCCGCGCCTGATTCTCCGCGTCTTCACCGCCGATGCGGCCGTCGTCGCCTCCGGAGCGGCGCTGTTACGGATCGCCGCCCTGTTCGAGCTCTTCGACGGTTTTCAGACGGTGGCCACCGGAGCCTTGCGCGGATTGGGCGACACGCGCAGCCCCATGATGGCGCACCTGGCCGGCTACTGGCTGATCGGCCTGCCCATCGCCTACGTCCTGTGCTTCCGGCTGGGCTGGGGTGTGTCCGGCATCTGGGTAGGCCTGACCACCGCGCTCATCCTGATCGGCGTGGCGCTGGTGTGGATGTGGAGGGAGAGAATCCAATAATTCGGTGACAGGCTACGAAACTCCCGAATTGCCTCACCGAATTGCCTCCTGGTGGCCTAGCTGCGGCGGGTCTCTTGAGCTATCGGCTGCATCGCGCCGGCAGGCCGCTTTCCCGACTCGCGATACTCGTAGAGAGTCTCGGGAGCGATGTTGGCGCCGTTCGGCCACGCGACCGTGCCACCGTCGAGGAAGAAGGTTCGGAAGCGGTTCGGGGCCTTCAGCGGCTCGAATACCGGACCTTTCAGCCACTCGCGGAAATCAATGGTCTTTTCGGTGTAGTCGTTGAACGTCACGTGGATGCGATAGCCGCCACGGTATTCAGCGCGTATCACTAAGGGCAGAAAGCTCATGGCTTCATCCTACGGCAGAGGCTCGATCCGCTCAAGGAAACGCCCCGGGATCATTCGCTAACCGTGGTTTCGTCAAAGCCTGCCGCTACCAGATCCGGAACACTGAAAACTCGTTGTACGGACCCGCCAATTTCGATACTGCCCGCACTGTTTTCCAGGCTCTTCCTGATGTTGGTAACTTGAGGCTCCGGCAGATGCAGGGCGCGCATCGTTTTTGTGAGTCCGGAGAACTTGAGAGGTCTTGTGGAGTACGGAACTCCCCGATGATGCAGGGGCAGAGCGCGAAGCCTGAATACGCCGCCACCCTCCGCGATTGCCTGGACGATGTATGGCCGCTCCTCGTATTCTCCGAAACGGTCTATGACGACCGTGCCGCCGTCGGGAAACACAGCCTGTATCCGGAGTTCGCCACCTACCGCATGGACATAGTTTCTGAGAGTGCTCAGATACATGTCCGCGCGCTGCTCGATCCGCGAGATCGAACTTTGCGGCACATCCAACATCTCGGCCATATCGGCTTGCGTGAGTTGCCTGGCGCCGCGGAGTTCGTCCAGGGCCATGCGCCGCAGTTCTTCGCGCACACGCCGCTTGTTATCGGCAATGCTGGCGGGGTCCATCAATGCTTGAAGTTCTTTGTAGTCCCGTGCCATTTCTCTGCCCTCCTCTCCTGCTCAGGATTGGTCTTTCCCCTGTTCATTCTCCAGCTCCCGCAAATGCCGGTCGTAGATGGCGTCTGCGAGTGGCACATGTTCCTCGTACCAGCGGTCGTTGCCTCTCTTGTCCCCGCCAAGCAGCAGCATAGCGGCCCGGCGCGGGTCGAATGCATAAAGGACTCGATAAGGCCGCCCTTCATGCTGAATGCGCAGCTCACGCATGTGCGCGTGCCGTGATATCTCAACCCCGGAGGAATGAGGCATCTTCAACACCGGACCAACTGCCTGCAAGAGGCGGACCGTGAAGTCGACGCTCTTCTGTTCGGCGGCGGTCGGACTATCCCACCACTCACCGAACTCATCGGAGAACTCGACCGTCCAGGCCATACCCTCTTTGAGTATGTCACAGACGGCATTATGCCGTCAACGGTATATTTCGGAGAGCCACTTTGCCGCCTGTAGCCTGGTCCGTAGATGCGTGCCCGGCATCTGGGTAGGCCTGACCACCGCGCTCATCCTGATCGGTGTGGCCCTGGTGTGGCTGTGGAACGCTCGAGCGGCATAAAGGGGACAGACGCATTTTCCAGGCCCGGAAAATGCGCCCGTCCCCTTTTTCGCTTGCGGGTTCACGAACGGATGCGGCATATTGGTCTCGGATGGGTACACTTGCGATCGCGGACAACCTCCTGTTCTTTACGGAACTGGTGTCCATGCCCGTGCACGACGTTCAGGGCCGGCGCATCGGCCGCGTGAAAGACGCCGCCCTGGTTCCCATGGTCAGCTCCTCCCGCATCGACCGCGTCCTGGTCGGCGGCGGCTACACGTGGCTGACCATCCGCTACGACCAGATCCGCTCCATCGTCCTGGGCAAGGGCATCGTACTGAGCGACGAGCAGCTCACCCCGTATCACGACGACGAGTACATGCTGCGCATCGGGCGCGACTTGCTCGACCAGCAGATCATCGACGTGACTGGCCGGAAGGTGGTGCGCGTGACCGACGTCACCATGGGAATCCACAATGACGGCATCCGCGATACGCTCACGGTTCTGGAGGTGGACATCGGCCTCCGCAGCATTTTCCGCCGCCTATGCCAGGGCCTTGTTTCGCCGCGCTGGATTCGCCGGCTGCAGCGGCCCATTCGGCCCAATTCGATTCTCTGGGACCTGTGCAACGTGGTGGAGACCGACCCGCTGCGGCGGCTGCGGCTGAACATCTCCTACGAGAAGCTGGAGCAGATGCACCCCGCCGACCTGGCGGATATCGTGGAAGAGCTGAGCCCCGCCGAACGCGGAGCCATCTTCGAAACCATCGACAGCGAAGCGGCCGCCGACGCGCTGTCGGAGGTCGATCCCAAGATGCAGGCCAGCATCCTCGAAGCCCTCGAGCCGGAGAAAGCCGCGGACATCGTCGAGGAGATGGCGCCGGACGAGGCCGCCGACATCCTTTCCGAACTGGAGGAAGGGACTTCCGAGGAGATCCTGGACGAAATGGACTCGGCCGAGAAGACCGAAGTCCAGGAGCTGCTCGAATTCGAGGAAGACACCGCCGGCGGCATGATGACGACCGAGTACGTGGCGCTGCACGACAACGCCACGGCGGCCGACGCGCTGGCCGCGCTCAAGGGCAACACCGGCCTGCTGGAGAGCCTGAACACCCTGTTCCTGATCGATACCGAGGAGCGGCTCACCGCCGCCATTCCGCTGGCGCGGTCGTTTATCGCCGCGGGCGATACCAGGCTCAAGGACCTGGCCTCCGGGACGCTCATCCAGGTCACGGTGGATGAGAAGCAGAACCGCGTCACCGAGCTCTTCGACAAGTACAACCTGCTGACTTTACCC
>JBAWDI010000113.1:0-1571 GCA_049590695.1 Bryobacteraceae bacterium | reverse complement strand
CCAGTACATTGTTCCCTGCGGATTGACCAAGCCCGTCACCTCGATGGCCTCACTCGGCGTCGTCGCCAGCCTGCACGAGGTGGGGCAGACCCTGGCCGCGCATTTCGGCCGCGTCTTCGATTGCGAGATGGGAGAATTGATCCATGACTGACGTCGTGATGCCCCAGATGGGCGAAAGCATTGTGGAAGGCACTCTCACTAAGTGGCTCAAGAAGCCCGGCGAGCGCATTGAGCGCGATGAGCCTTTATTCGAAATCTCCACCGACAAGGTGGACACCGAGATCCCCTCGCCCGCCGCCGGAGTGGTCTCCGAGATCCTGGTGGAAGAAGGCCAGACCGTAGGGATCAACACGGTAGTCGCCCGCATCGAGGAGAGCGGCGCAGCCGCCGTAGCGCCGGGCCCAGAGGGCACCCCCTTGCCACCGGTGTCTTCCGCCGAGCCCCGGCCCGAGGCCTCTGCCCCCCTCTCCCCCCTAGTCCGCAAGCTGGCCCGCGAGCACAACCTCGATCTCAGCCAGATGCAAGGCACCGGCGCCGGCGGCCGCATCACCAAGCAGGACGTGGAAGCCCGCCTCGCGCAAGCCGCACCACCGGCCGCCCCCGCCGCCGCGCCCCAGACGCGCATCGAGCCTCTCAGCGCCATGCGGATCAAGATCGCCGAGCACATGGTGCTCTCCAAGCGGACCTCGGCACACGTCACCACCATCCACCGCGTCGACATGACCAAGGTGGCCAGACTGCGCGAGCGCTCCAAGGCCGAGTTCCAGGCCGCCTATGGCTTCTCGCTCACCTACCTGCCGTTTATCACGCGTGCGGCCGCCGCGGCGCTGCGCCACTTCCCGCTGCTCAACGCCTCGCTTGACGGCAGCAACATCATCTACCACAACGAAATCAACATCGGAATCGCGGTGGCGCTGGAAAACGGCCTGATCGTCCCGGTGGTCCGCGGCGCCGATGAAAAGAACGTGGCCGGCCTGCAGCGCGCCATTGTCGATCTTGCCACCCGCGCGCGCACCCGCCAGCTCAAGCCCGGCGAGGTGCAGGGCGGCACCTTCTCCATCACCAATTTCGGCAGCTACGGCAGCCTGGTGGGCACGCCCATCATCAACCAGCCGCAAGTAGCCATCATGGGCGTGGGCACAGTCGAGAAGACCCCGGTGGTGATTGACGACGCCATCGCCATCCGCTCCATCTGTCTTCTCTCGCTGAGCTTCGACCACCGCCTGATCGACGGCGCCCTGGCCGACCAGTTCATGAGCAAAGTGAAGCAGGTGCTGGAGGGCTGGTCCGAAGAAGTGCTGTAAGTCCTGAAATGCGCTGAGACTCCGCTGTCTGAAATTCGCCGCGGCCATGGCGGCGCGGTGATACAGTATATGCCATGGGTGATGGCGCACCGCCGGCGGAAACGGTGCGCGAGCAACTCGAACTTATCCTGGCAAGTTCTGGTTTTCGCGCTTCGGAATCCCTTCGCCGGCTGCTTCGGTATACGGTCGAAGCGGCTCTGGCCGGCAGAGGCGACAGCCTGAAAGAGTACATCATCGGCGTCGAGGCTTTGGGCCGTCCCGAGTCGT
>JBAWDI010000112.1:0-1881 GCA_049590695.1 Bryobacteraceae bacterium | reverse complement strand
GTCCGCCAGCGCCTTGCGCCACCAGCAGGCGCTCCAGCGTGTGCTTGGCACGCAGGGCCTCCGCCACGGGATGAATGCCGCTCAGAATTCCGGTTGCCACAGGAACCAGTATAGAGACTCGACACGGAGGGAATCGGGACACCGCGGTAACAATTGGGTAACATTGGGCTAATAGTTTGAGATCATGACAACCAAACACTTCGTGGCCGCGGCCATCGCAGCGCTGCTTCTGAGCGTTCCCGGCAGCGCGCAATCCGCCTCGGACCTTCTGCAAAAAGGAATCCACGCCCAGGAAGCCGCCGGCGACCTGGACAGCGCCATCCTGATCTTCCGCCAGGTGGTGAATTCCTCTTCCTCCCCTTTCGGCAACAAAGCCCTCGCGGCCCAGGCGCAATACCAGCTCGTGTTGTGCATGCTGCAAAAGGGCGACCGCGCAGCCGCCTCCAAGGAACTGGCGGCCCTCGAACGCAACTTCCCCGAAATGCCGGACCTGGTCGCCAAGGCCCGCGCGCTGATCCCGGGCACGGCGGCCCTTCTGCCGGCGCCCTGGGGCGACAGCGAATGCGCCCAACTGAACATCAAGCGCGAAGGCGTGGCGACCGGCGAATACCTGTACTATTCCGCCGATGCCTGGGCCAATACAGTCGACGAAAACCGCCGCACGGCTGAGGCTCACTTTAAGACGCCATATCCGCCGGCCATCGGTTTCAAGTGGGAGCTCAAGACCAAGAACAGCACCCGGAGCATCTTGGTCTGGGCGAACCGCGATACGATGCGCCCCGTAGATGACACGGTGGGCCAACCACCCAATCCCGATTTTAGTTCCAACGATGATCTGGGCGACACACTGGCCACCCCTTTTGCCGGCCCCGCCACCGACGTGGAGCAGTCGGTCTTCCTGATGCGCCGGCTGCCGCTGGCCGTGGGATTCAAAACGACGCTGCCGGTTACGTCGAACCAGTTCTCTCCAACCCAGATGCAGCTGAGCGTCACCGGCATCGAGACCGTCCAGACCTCGGCCGGGAAATTCAACTGCTACAAAGTATCCTTCGCCGGCATCGGCCAGACCTTCTGGATCGGCGTCGAGGGGGCGCGCCCGCTGGTGAAGTTCCGGTCTGGGAGCGTGGAGGCGGAACTGGTGAAGGTGTGGGGAGCGGAAAACCTGCTGGCCTCTCTGGAGGCAGTCGTGCAGGCGGCAGGCGGGAAGGAGTTTGTCCGGCTCACGGGTCCGGGCAACTTGGTCTCGGCGTATTTTACTGGCCTCTACAACCGCCCGCTTCACGTGACGATCCACAAGATCTACACTCCGCCCGCTGAGATCGCGCAGGCTTTGCAGCGCGCCATGGCCGAGGAGATCGACGAGCACGCGTGGAATCCGGACCTTGCATACAAAGTGCGGGCCGGAACCCTCCAAACGCGCTCGATCGGCGGGCAGCAGGCTCTCAGTTGCCTTCTCGACCATCAGGATGGCCCGCTCACCCCGATGGAGTCGAGCAAGGAGGGGGTATTGCGCACCACCTACGCCGTTTGGATCGGCAAGGAAAACGCTATCGTGGAACTATGGGGGGAGGTGGCCCGGTCTCAGGTCGGCACCTTCCGTTGGCGGTTCGACCCCATCATCGACGCGGTGCGCATACCCTAGTGTACTTCCGACCCCAACTCGCCGGCACGGGCCACGACGTCAGCCGCTGGCTCGTGCTGCTGTTTCTGGCGCTCGGCGTGCTGGCCCCCGCGGCCTGCGTTCTCTGGTTCATGAACGAGGCCATGACCAACCAGCGCGACGCCGCGCGGCAGAAGCTGGCCGAGGCGTATCGCGGCCAACTGCAACTGGTCCGCGACCGCCTGGACGCCGATTGGGAGAAACGCGCGGCCGGCCTGGAT
>JBAWDI010000111.1:0-5002 GCA_049590695.1 Bryobacteraceae bacterium | reverse complement strand
GCCAAGGACCGCGCCCGTTTCCAGGCGCGCAGCCGGGGCGTCGCGCCGGAACAGAAGGCGCGCAAGGAAGAGATGGCGCAGTGGATGCTGGTCTGGCTGGAGAACCCCGAAGTCTTCCCGGCGTGGGTGGAAGCGCGGAAGCGGGTTGCGGCGTCCCCTAACCCTTCTGGTTGAGCCGCTGTGTGGCAAGATCGATGGCCTTCAGCACAAGCCTCGTGCTTCGGCTCACATGGTCCCATAGTATCGCCAGACCAACCATCAGTAGCGTATAGGTGGACACAGTCGACCAAAAGATGAGCACGTGCACGGGATTTGAAAACTGCGCCAAACGAAGAAATCCCCACAGAAAGAGCATTTCCAGCGCGACCAGCAAGATCACGAACAGACAGAAGCGCCTTTCAGAGCGATCCACGCGGTCCAAAGCGTTCCGGCGAGCGGTGTTCCAGGGTTGTTCGGTCATGGTTGAGTTTCTCCTCCAACATTCGTTTGCGAACCGGCCGCGCGCGTGCGCAACCGCGCGAGGCCATAGGCCAGCCGGGACTTCACGGTTCCCGGCGGAATCTCGAGTACCGCCGCGACTTCATCGAGGCTCATCTCCTCCAGGTAGTGCAGAGCGATCACGGCGCGGCTCGCCGGCGGCAGGTCGTCGATCCAATCGAGAAGACGAGATTCCCACTCTTGCGGGATGCCCTCGTTGGCAGGGGTTTCCAGAGTGTCCAGGTTCAAGACTTCCTCGCCGCGCCGATTTTCCGAGCGTAACTGCCGGAAGCACTCCCGGCTGGCAATGCGAAAGGCCCAGGGGCGAAGAAGCTCGGGATCCCGCAGCCAGATTATCTTCCTGCAAATTCGAAACAGCACCTCCTGCAAAACGTCTTCGGCCATCTCGCGGCGTGCGACCAGTTTCGAGATGTACCGGTAGAGCGGACGCTCGAGAGCGGCCAGGACTGCGCCCAGGACTTCACGGTCGCCCGCGATCGCACGCGCCACCGTCAGGCCGTCGATGTTCCAAGGCTCTGCCATGTCCCTACACTTGCTAAGAGTGGCAGAAATCGGGAACTGTTCGCATGGGGGTGAGAACTGTTTTGCCTTTAACGGGCACAGTGGCTACGGTTGGGAGCGAGTCGCCTGAGCGAGCCTCACGGCCGTCGCGGGGCCCATGGAATCGTAGTAGCCGTTGAACCGGCGGGGCTCTGCAGCGTCGTATTTCTTCAGGTTGTTGGCCCAGCGATACCCGACCGGCTGGTACAGAAGCTCGGCTTCCACTTCAAACGGACCCTCCGCATTCCCCAGCGCGACCGAGTACCGCACCCGGTCTCCGGCGCCGGTGAAGTTGGCGTCGCCGGCCGCCTCGCCACGCACGGCAACGTCCGGGTTCGCACTTTCTTTGTCGAAGCCCTGCGGGAGGAGCCGGTCGTCCTTGACGTAGCGCACCGCCGCCAGCAGCCCCGTGGTCACGGCGCCATTCGGATCGGCCATGATGGCCTCGTAAATCTGAACCTGGCCGGCGCTGCGAATCTCGCCATAGTGCGGTTCGAAGCGGGTGGCATCGGCGTCGTTATCATTCGCCTCGATCGACCCATCCGGGTTCAACCGGCCCGATTCGAAAACGGCCTGGTGGTCGCCGTCGCGAACCACCACGTGCAGCCAGGCCCGCCGCGAGGGGTACGCCGTCGGCAGCTTGTGGCCGCTCAGGTTCTCGACCAATACGCCGGCTTGCAGCCGCCCGGAGACCACGGCGACGCTCTCGATCGAGATGCGCGCGGCCTGCGACTGCAGAAACTGCACCGTTCGGTCCGCCGCGGCCGTCAGCTCCTGTGGCAGCGCCTTCACCGCAAGCTCGTCGCGAAACCGGTTCAGCAGTCTCAGCATGAAGAAGTTGCCGGCCACGAATACATGCCGCGCAACGCCCTCGCGGGGCACGCCCAGCACGCGCGTGATGGGCGCCTCTCCGCCGATGACCGGCATGTGGCAGTTCTGGCAGCTCATCTTGTCCTTGTAGCCGCTGTGCAGCCACTCCTGGTAGGGCATCTGCTCCGGCAACTCGCCGATTACCTGGCCCCCCGGTCCCAGAGCTTTTGTATAAAGCGTGTGGCAGGTCGCGCACAGTTCCGCCTGGCGGATGTGATCGTCCTGGGTCGGATGATAGCCTCCGGAAGACGTCCGCATGATCCGGATTTGCCCCTTTTCGATCTGGTAGGGACCATACTCCGGCCGATCATCCTCGGCCGCAGGCGGATCGATGGTGAAACCCGCGTTGAAGCTCTCGCGCGTTCCCAGCTTTTCTTTCCCGATCTGGTGGCACACCGAGCAGGACACGCCATCTTCCGCTTTGCGCCCATCTTTCTCATCGGCTTCGAAGGGGAGATGGGAGAAGACCCCGCCCTTCTTGCCGCGCAATTTGGCCTCATAGCGGGTCATCGGCATGTGGCACGCGGCACACTCGTCCTCGATATCCGCCTGCGACTCCGGATGGTCGATGGATTCGCGCCGCACGCTGGCCTGCCAATATGGGTCGCGAGACGAGTTCGCCATCATGCTGGCGCGCCACGCGTAGCCGATCGAGACATCCTCGCCCGACGGCGTTTGGAGCAGATTGTGACAGGCGATGCAGCGGTCCGACGTCTGGAATCGCGGCTCCAAGGCAGTTCCGCGCTCGGCACTATGTCCCGTGAGGGCCGCCAGCAGCGCGGCCAGGGAAACGCAGGCTCTCCCTTTCATTTCCAGCCCTCCAGGAGACCGCCGTCGAACCAGTCCCAGAGCAGATAGAACACCACCTGCACGGGCCGGCCCACGGTGTTGGTCGCCGGAATCCGAATTCCGATGTCCGCCCGGATGTGTTGCCGCTGGCTGAGAGTCACCTGGAACTGAGGCAGCACGTCCCAGTTCGTCCTGGCGCCCGTCTCCAGGCCGCGGTCGGCCAGCAACTCCACCATCGGCGACCAGAGGCGGCCCAAGCCCATCCCCTGGCGGTAGCTCTTGCCCAGCGAGGCCCGCCAGAATAAGGCCCGGGGCGCGGTATCGGTATGGGTCGGCTGGTCGGTGCCGGCTTGGGCTTGCAGAAACCACTGTGCGGGCAGCAGTTGCCCATAGGCGGCGAAACCTTCGAAAGTGGTCACCCCGCTGCCCAGGCCCTTCGATTTGGCTCCGGTCGGCAGGATAGCCTCGCCTTGCACGCTTAGAATCGAGCCGGTGTGAAAGCTGGAGAACAACACCCGTTTCAGCCCAAACCCGATATCGCCCACTCCTCCCAACCACCGGTCTGTATCGTGCGCAAAGCCGAACGGAACCGACGCCTCGATCTGGTTGCGAACGCCTAAACGGTGTTCGTACACCAACTCATCGGAGATCCCCGGCGTTCCTTGCGCGTTGACGGCGGTGGTAATCACCGTCTCGTCCTCCGGAAACGCCTTTTCGGTAACGATGGACCTGGGCAGATTGAGCTCTCCGCGCGGCCATGAGCTATCGCGGCACAATCCGCGCAAGTACGCAATCACCAGGTCCATCTGTTGGGATGTCAGGGCTTCGGCGAAGGAGGGCATGATGGGAGAATATGCTCTCCCGTGACCCCCATCCCGGATGGTCGCTTTCCAATCCACATCGAGTTCGGGCGTGGTCCCCTCGCACTGGGAGAAGTCGGGGAACGTGGCGGGCTTTTCGAACCCCACCGTTGTATCCGCGGCGCCCTTCCCATCCGGGCCATGGCAGGCGACGCAAGCGGCCCGAAAGATGTCGCGGCCGGTACTGAGGTTCAGCTTGCCGGCGCCGCCGCTCTGTGCCAGGATGGCAGGCGCCTGCATCGAGAGAATCGAAAGAGCGGCGATTATCGCTCGAATACGAAGCATTCTTCCTGGTTGTTTCATTGGCGGTCAATCTCCGTTGGCCACCGCTTCCTGGTAAATCTCAAGCACCTCGCGGGCGGCCTTTTCCCAACTGAAGCGCGCGGCCTGCGCGTAGCCGCGGCGGATCAGCTCGGCGCGCAGAGTTTCGTCCAGCAGCGCTTCCTTGATGCCGCGCGCGATGTCGAAGACGTTTTCGGGATTCACCAGGACCGCGGCGTCGCCCGCCACTTCCGGCAGCGAGCTGACGTTGGAGGTGACCACCGGCGTGCCGCACGCCATGGCTTCGAGCGGCGGCAATCCGAAACCTTCGTAGCGCGAGGGGAACACGAAGGCCGCCGCGGATTCGTAAAAGCAGCGCAGCGTTTCAGAGGGCACGAATCCCAGAAACCGCACCACCTGTTCCACACGGCTCTTGATCACCGTCTGCCGCACGGCGGGGAACTGCGAGATGACGTCGCCGATGATCACCAGGCGGAGGTCCTTGTAAACGGGATGCGCGGCGAGCTGCCCGCGCACCACGGCGAACGCCTCCACCAGCCGCGGCACGTTCTTGTGGCGGCGGATGTTGCCGACGTACAGCAGGAAGGGATAGTCGATCTGGTAGCGCTCCATGATGCGCCGCTGCTCCTGCCGGTCGGCGCCGCCGTGGGCGACGAAGGCCGGGTCGGGCGCGTTATAGACCGTGCGGATGGAGTTTGGCGGCACGCCCAGGGTGGTTTCCGCGCCCCGCCTGGTGGCCTCGGAAACCGCGATCACGCGCGTGGCGCGCAACAGGCCGCGCCGGAAACGGTAACGCCGCAACAGCATCCGCAAGGGAGAGATATTCTCTTCGTAGAACAGGTTCGCCAGGTCGTGGATGGTCACGACGTAGGGCCGGATCATGAGCAGGGGGACGCGGTTCAGAGGGATGTGCACCAGGTCGGGCGAGAGGCGCCTTAGAAAAATGGGGAATGCCAGGTGATCGAAGAAACTGTGATCGTCGCGCGCGTAAATGGCGGAGCGGAAATTCCCGGGCAGGCCGTCCAGCAGCTTGGCTTCCGCCGGTCCGCTGACGAGCGTGTATTGGTTCACGCGATCGATGACGCCCAGCGCGTGGATCAGGCTTCGGATATACGTCCCGATGCCGAAATCCCTAATGCGCCGGGCGTCGATGACGATGTGCA